>NZ_LSIA01000070.1:0-40451 GCF_001556015.1 Novosphingobium sp. CCH12-A3
CGGGTCGTCAAGCTAACCCACTGATACCACTCAACTTAGTTTCGGATCGGGCTCTAACGACGGATCCAACTTGAATGAATTCGCTGGAATATTGTGGGGTTCTGTCCGTTTGTCCCATTCCGGCTCAAGGCAGTGTCAATTCGTTGCCGCTGATCGGCAGGGCTGTCCTACAGCATGGAAATATGGCAGCGTCGTTGGCGTGGGGAATGATGGCTCAGTGCTTTGATCTGCCGCTTGAAGTGTACCCGGGGCGGTTGCGGCATTTTTCTCAGGACACTGTAAACCCGTAAACTCCCTCCCGCGGCGTTTCCGCGCAAAAGCCAGCAATTCCCCTTGTTTCGCCCGCCAAGTTCTCTATGAATTTTTCATGGATATGAACTGAGGGAGAGGCGACTGAAATGGCCAAGATCAAGACAACCCACGTCGGCAGCCTCCCGCGCGGGGATGAATTGACGCCTCTGCTCCTCGCCCGGGACAAGGGTGAGCCTTACGACGCCGCAGATTTCGACGCGAAAGTTTCGGCCGCCGTCGATGCCGCGGTGAAGATGCAGGTCGATGCCGGAGTCTCGGTGGTCTCTGATGGCGAACTCGGCAAGGTCGGCTACTCCACGTACATGATCGAGCGCCTCTCCGGCTTCGGCGGCCACATCGATCGCAAGCCCGCTGCTGACCTTGCCGAAGTGCCCAATCTTGCGAAGAAGCTCTCGGCGATCATGGGCAGCCAGGAATTCGTCCGCGCTTCGTGCATCGGGCCGGTGCGAAAGGTCACGCTGCAGCCGCTGCACGACGATATCCGCCGCTTCAAGGCGGCGCTGGAAAAGCACGCAGCGCCCGATACGGAAGCGTTCATGAATGCGGCCTCGCCGGGCCTGATCACCGCCTTCCAGGTCAATCGCCACTATCCCACCCACGAAGCTTACCTCGCCGACCTCGCCGATGCGATGCGCGAGGAGTACGAGACGATCGTGGACGCGGGCTTCTACCTCCAGCTCGATTGTCCCGATCTCGCGATGAGCCGTCACACCGGCTATCAGGACATGTCGGAAGAGGACTTCCTCAAGGTAGCCGCCGCCAACGTCGAAGCGCTGAACGCTGCGACAGCCAACATTCCGCCCGAGAAGATGCGCATGCACATCTGCTGGGGCAACTACGAAGGCCCCCACGATCATGATATCCCGCTGGAACGCGTGGTCGACATCGTGATCAAGGCCCGACCCGCCACGATCCTGTTCGAAGGCGCCAACCCGCGCCACGAACACGAATGGACGGTGTGGAGGGACGCGAAGCTGCCGGATCACAAGATCCTTGCGCCGGGCCTGATCGACACCTGCTCGAACTATATCGAGCATCCCGAACTGATCGCCCAGCGCATCGAGCGCTTTGCCAGCTTCGTCGGCGTGGACCGCGTGGTCGCCAGCACCGACTGCGGCTTCGGCACATTTGCCGGTTATGGCAAGCTCGATCCGATCGTGACGTGGCGCAAGCTCAAGTCGCTGCGCGAAGGCGCAGACATCGCAGCGAGCCGCCTGTGAGTCCGGAAGACCGCCGCGCGGCCGAGCATGATTGCGCCCGGCTGGTTGCGCTTTATGCCAACCTGAACGACGAGGCGCGTTGGGAGGAAGTGGCAGCCCTCTATACAGAGGATGGTGTCATGTACCGCCCGACCGCGCCAGATCAGGGAGTAGTGGGACGTGAAGCGATCCTCGCCGCGTTCAAGGCGCGTCCGCCGCGCACCACACGACATGTCTGTTCGAACGTGGTCATCGATGTTGAAGGGCCGGCGACTGCACGCGGCACCAGCGCCATGCTGCTGTTCACGGGCGACGGCGCCCCGCTCGTCGGCTCTTTCCACGATCGCTTTGCGCTTACCGCCGACGGCTGGCGGTTCGCAGAGCGCCGGGGCAGCCTGACGTTCAAGTGAACGCACCAACCGCATCCAGCCCCGTCAAGTCGGCGATGCGGACGCTCGACGTAATCGAGTACGTCGTGGCGCATCGGCAGGGCGCGGTGGCCCAGGAGATTGCGGGCGCGCTGGCCATTCCGGTCAGCAGCCTGTCCTATCTGCTCGCCACCTTGACCGAGCGTGGATACCTGACGCGGGAAGGGCGACGCTATTTGCCGGGGCCGGGCCTGCAGCGGCTGCGAGCCCCTGAAACGGCACTGACGCTTGAGGATCGGGTGGCGCCGCTGGTCCGCGCCCTCCGCAGCGAGTTGAACGAGACATCGTCTTTCATGGTGCGCCGTGGCTGGGAAGTCGAAGCGCTGGTCACAGAGGCCAGCGATCAGGCGCTGCGCTATGCCGTCGACCCTGGCACGCGACGCCCGCTCCATGCACTGGCCGCCGGCAAGATCATGGCAGCGTGGCTGCCGCCGGCCGAGATGGAGCGCTATTTCGCCGAGACCGAACGCGCCAAGCTGACGCCGCAGACAAGGACCACAGAGGCGGAGCTTCGCGCCGACTTTGCGCAGATCATGGCCACTAGCTTCAGCCTCGCCCAGGAAGAAGCGACGGTCGGGATATGCGGCATGGCGGTCCCGGTATGGATCGACGAGCAGCTTGCCGGTGCGTTCAGCGTGGCTGTCCCTGCGGTACGATTCGATGAACAACTGGCCGAGCGGGTGCGCCAACTTTTGCTGCGCGTGGCAGGAGCGGTAAAGTGATGAAGCGCAGGTCTTTTCTGGGGCTATTGCACGCCGCTGCAGCTCTGGTGGTCGTACCCGGCCTGGCGCGAGCCTCGGCAGACCAACGTCGCTTTCGCGTGATTTGCGATAACGACTTTTCCGGCGACCCGGACGGGCTGTTCCAGCTGGCGCACCACTTGCGCTCGCCTTCGGTCGAAGTGCGGGCGATCATCGGATCGCATCTTCATGTCGATGAAATCTGGGCAAAATCAGAGCATCAGGCAACGGATGGAGCAAACAAGGCCCGCGAATTGCTTGGAGTCATGGGGCTGACCGGCAAGGTTCCCGTCCACGTCGGGTCGGAGAAAGCGATGGTCTCCGCGTTCGTCCCGGCGCGCTCGGCAGCGGTCGATGCGATCATTGCAGAGGCGATGCGGGACGATCCCCTGCCGTTGTTCTATTGCGCCGGGGCCGGGTTGACCGATCTTGCTTCAGCCTTGCTGATCGAGCCGCGCATCGCCAAGCGGCTGACGCTGGTGTGGATTGGCGGGCCGGAGTATCCCGGGCTTGGCCTGCCCGTGCCGGGTGGATCTCCGGGCGAGTACAACATTACAATTGACGTTGCCGCAGCACAGGTCGTCTTCAACCGCTCCGAGGTTGCGATATGGCAAGTGCCGCGCAACACGTATCGGCGAATGCTATTCTCGATGGCCGAACTCCAAGCGATGAAGGAGAATGGCGGGACCGGGGCTTGGCTGGCGGGTCAGATATCCGGACTGTCCGAGGCCGCAGCGAAGATGGGGCTTAAGGTGGGCGAAGCCTATGCCTTGGGCGATAGCCCGCTGGTCACGCTGACGGTGCTTCAGTCCGCGTTTGAGCCTGACCCTTCTTCGAGCGATTACGCCGTTGTGCCTGCGCCTACGGTGCAGGACGATGGCACCTGCAGGCCGAACCCCAAGGGACGTCCGATCCGCGTCTATACCACGATCGACACGCGGCTGACGTTCGGGGACATGCTGGCCAAGCTCAGGAAGTAAGGGCCGGATCGCTCCGGCCCATTCCTTTTATTTCTTCATTCCTTCGGTGATGCGCTGGGTTTCGGCGCGGGTCGAATCCGGGCCGGTGTTGCGCTTGTAGATGCCGCCTTGGCCAGCCGAGCGGTTGAACAGGTCCGGATCGCCTTCGCGCTGTTCGAGGCCAAACAGGGGGAAGAGGCCGGGATGACGCCCGAGGCCGCCGTAGAGATCGAGGCAGCGTTCGATCCAGGGACGGAGCGGGTCGTCGTTGGCAAGGACCGGAGTCTTGCAGACCGATGCGGTGAACAGGATGCCGCCCATGATACGGAAGTCGGCATAGTTGGGCGACGACCCGCCGAGCCATTCGTGCTGGCCGAGCGCTGCGCGCAGTGGTTCAAGCGCGGCGCTGATCCTGGGCAGGCGCTCTTCGCGGCCGGCCTGCACATCCTCGAGCTTGCGGCCGAGCATCTTTTCGCGGCTGTGGGTGACGTATTCGTGGTCTGCCGGCACCGAGAGATCGCGATAGTCGGCGCAGAAGCAGAACATCCAAGGGCCGACGGCAGCGTTCCAGAACCAGTGATCAAGCGCCTTGAGCGTGACGGCCACGCTTTCGTGCGGGATCAGGGCAGGGCGATCCGGGTACTTCGCGTCGAGGTACTCGACGATGCCCCAGCTATCGAGCACCCATTCGCCGTCATCCACGATGGCAGGCAGGCGCTCGGTCTTGCCGCCGGTGCGTTCGAGAATGCCGGTGAAGCCGCCTGGCACGACGTCGAGATCGAAGCCCTTGTGCTTGAGCGCGTACTTGGTCGCCCAAACGAACGGGCTGATCGTCGCACCGGTGGAAAGGGCGAGGTCGTAGAAGGTAATGGTATTGTTGGCGGCCATGGCATCCTCGGGTTTCTGGCTCGGTTCTTGTCGCCAGCACTTTGCCAGATATTGTTAGTAACACAAACGAAATTTGTGCCCCGATCGCCGTCACCCTGAACTCGTTTCAGGGTGCATCCGTCCCCTCACCAGGCTGCCTGCGTTTAGACATGGATCCTGAAACAAGTTCAGGATGACAAGGCGTTAGCAGCGCAGGAAGTGCTACAATGCAAAGAGCGCCGGACCCGTCGGGATGGGCCGGCGCTCTCGCTGTCAGGCTTGCGCCCTGAGACTTACTTCTTCGTGCGCCAGCCTTCGGCGTAGCTGTCGCGGGCAACTTCCGAGTAGGGGACTGCAGCAACGGTGGCCTTGATTTCGGTCTGGACGTGGGGTTCGACCGTCGGCTTGGTGGTGCCGCCGTTGGGTTCGCCCCAGAGCAGGCTGACCTCGGTGCCAGGCTCGACGTAGCCCGGTTCCATCATCGCGAGGGTCAGGAACTTGCCTTCGTTGGCGGTGTAGCCGATCCAGGTGGAAAGGCCGACCATCTTGCCATCGGCGAGAACCTGATCGAATGGGTGCATCGAGTAGACCGCGCTCGGGTACTCCATGAACTTGGCGCGATCGCCCTTGCTCAGTGCCGAGGACTGGACGCGCATGACGTCTTCGTTGTCGAGCGCGAGCGTGACCTTGGTGCGGTGCTTGCCTTCAGCGGCCATCTTTTCGAGCGCGGCACGGCCGATGAAGTCATGGTCGAACTTGACGAAGGGGCCGTAGCCGAGATCCCACGGCGTGGTGTAGTAGCCCTCGATGGTTTCGGGCACGTAGCTGCCGCCGACCGAGCACTTGGCTTCGTAGGAATTGGCGGAGAGCCATTCACGATAGGGGCGGAGCGCTTCGCTAGTGTAGATCGCGGGGAAGGGCGAGGGGATCCAGCCCGATTCCAGGGTGTTGGACGAGTAGGCGCGACCGCCAACCAGCGCCATCTGGAATTCCTTGCCGGCCTCGACCAGCGCGGCGTGGACGGCGCCATAGTCTTCCCACGGGCCCATCAGTTCGAAGCCCGGCTGGCCAGCCATGCCATGACGCAACGCGCGCACTTCCTTGCCGCCGATGGTCATGCGGGTCATGTGGAAGAACTTGAGGTCAGGCGCGGTCTTCCCGGTGGCCTTTTCGATGATCTTCATCGCGTTGGGACCCTGCACCTGGAAACGGTACGAATTGCGCTTGCCATCGGTGCGCATCGCCCAGCGTTCGTCGCGCTCCACCGTGACGTTCCAGTTGCCCGAAGCAGCGTGGTATTCGACCCACTCGATCGTCGGGGCGCGGCCGACGAGGTTGAAGTGGTTTTCGTCGAGGTAGAACAGGATCACGTCGCCGATGACGTAGCCGTCGGGCGTCACCGGTACGAACTGCTTGGCGCGATCGGGCTGGAAGTTCTTGAACGAGTTGACGCCGAGGTGTTCGAGCATCTTGAAGGCGTCAGGCCCCTTAACCGCCAGATCGACCATATGGTACGACTGGTTGTAGAGCACCGCCGAGTGCGCCCACGCCCACTGTTCGTTGCGCCAGTTCGAGTATTCTGCCGGAACACCGGGATAGACGTTGGGGCCGACCTGCTGGTTGCGGACGAAGTCTACGAGGTCACCGGCATTCTGGATGACCTGTTCGAGGGTCTGGGACATGGTTTCTTGGCTCTCCCGATGCGATTTCGCGGATGTGGAGTCGCTTTGCCCTATTTTCGCGTGCTTGAAAAGTTCGGAATGCTGAATTGCGCAAAAAATGTATGTGACACATACGACCGGGTTCGGTTCTGCAAAAACGAAAGGGGCCGGTCCTTGCGGACCAGCCCCCTTGCGTGTCGGTCAAGGCAAATCAGCCTTCGACGTGTTCGGCGAGAACCGTCAGGCCCTTGGCGCCGACTTCCGCGAAGCCGCCCTGGACCGTGATCTCTTCAGGTGCCGAACCTGCAGACTTGTAGACCTTGATCGTCCCGTCCTTGACCGTGGACATGAAAGGCGCGTGGCCTTCCAGCACGCCGAATTCACCGTCGGTGCCAGGAACGACAACCATGTGGACCTCTTCCGAACGGACGAGGCGGGCCGGGGTGACGAGTTCGAAGTGGAGCGACATCTCTTGCCTTTCGGTCTCCCCGGGGCCAGCCCGGGGAGCTAGCTCAATCAGGCTTCAGCAGCCAGCTTCTTGGCCTTCTCGACCGCTTCGTCGATGCCGCCAACCATGTAGAACGCGGCTTCGGGAAGGTGGTCGTACTCGCCGTCGACGACAGCCTTGAACGAACGCACGGTGTCTTCGACCTGGACGAACTTGCCCGAGATGCCGGTGAACACTTCGGCGACGTGGAACGGCTGCGACAGGAAGCGCTGGATCTTGCGGGCGCGGGCGACGGTGAGCTTGTCTTCTTCCGAAAGCTCATCCATCCCGAGGATCGCGATGATGTCCTGCAGCGACTTGTACTTCTGCAGCGTTTCCTGAACGCGGCGGGCGGTCTGGTAGTGCTCTTCACCGACGACGGCGGGCGTCAGCACGCGCGAGGTCGAATCGAGCGGGTCGACCGCCGGATAGATGCCGAGCTCCGAGATCGCGCGGTTCAGCGTGGTCGTTGCGTCCAAGTGGGCGAACGAGGTGGCCGGAGCCGGGTCGGTAAGGTCGTCGGCGGGAACGTAGATCGCCTGCACCGAGGTGATCGAACCCTTGGTGGTGGAGGTGATGCGCTCCTGCAGCGCGCCCATGTCGGTCGCGAGCGTCGGCTGGTAGCCCACCGCCGAAGGAATGCGGCCGAGCAGTGCCGACACTTCCGAACCTGCCTGGGTGAAGCGGAAGATGTTGTCGACGAAGAACAGAACGTCCTGGCCTTCCTGGTCGCGGAAGTACTCGGCCATGGTCAGACCCGACAGAGCGACGCGAGCGCGGGCGCCCGGCGGTTCGTTCATCTGTCCGAACACGAGAGCCACCTTCGAACCATCGGGGGTCGGGTTGCCGTCGGCGTCCTTGGCGATAACGCCAGCGTCGAGGAACTCGTGGTAGAGGTCGTTACCCTCGCGGGTGCGTTCACCGACGCCCGCGAAGACCGACACGCCGCCGTGGCCCTTGGCGATGTTGTTGATCAGTTCCTGAATGAGAACCGTCTTGCCCACGCCTGCGCCGCCGAACAGGCCGATCTTGCCGCCCTTGGCGTAAGGAGCGAGAAGGTCGATGACCTTGATGCCGGTCACGAGGATCGCGGCTTCGGTCGACTGCTCGATGAATTCCGGAGCCTTGGCGTGGATCGGAGCGGTCTGCTCGGCGCCAACCGGACCACGCTCGTCGATCGGATCGCCGACGACGTTCATGATGCGGCCGAGGGTCTTGGGGCCGACCGGCACCGAGATCTGCGCGCCGGTGTTGGTCACGGGCTGGCCGCGGGTCAGGCCGTCCGTCGAGTCCATCGCGATGGTGCGAACGGTGTTCTCGCCGAGGTGCTGCGCGACTTCGAGAACGAGGCGGTTGCCGTTGTTGTCGGTTTCGAGCGCCGAGAGAATGGCGGGGAGTTCGCCGTCGAACGCGACGTCGACGACGGCGCCGATGACCTGGCTGATCTTGCCGGTAGCTGCTGCGGTGGCCATTGTTGTTTCCTTGCCTTCTATGTCGTCGTCAGAGCGCTTCGGCGCCAGCGATGATTTCGATGAGTTCGGTGGTGATCGCGGCCTGGCGGCTGCGGTTGTACTGGATGGTGAGCTTGTTGATCAGCTCGCCCGCATTGCGCGTCGCGTTGTCCATCGCGGTCATCGACGCGCCCTGTTCCGAGGCTTCACGCTCAAGCAGGGCACCGAAGAGCTGCGTGGTCACGTAGCGCGGCAGCAGTTCCTCGAGGATTTCCTCCTCGCCCGGCTCGTATTCCACCACAGCATCGATAGCGACGGTGTTGGTGGGGGCGGGGACCGGGATGATCTGCGTAGTGACCGGCAGCTGGGTCAGCGCGTTCTTGAACTCCGGCGCGACGAGGTGCGCAACGTCGAACTTGCCGGCTTCGAACATCTCGAGGAGTTCGCGAGCGATCGCGCTGGCTTCATCGAAGCCGGGCGTGCGCACGTTGCCAGTATCGTATCCGGCGGCGATGCCGTTCGGATAGTCACGGCGGATCGGGGCGCGGCCCTTCTTTCCGACGAGGTAGAACGACACCGTCTTGCCCGCGGCTTCAAGCGCGCGCGCCTGCAGCTTGGCTTCCTTGACGATGTTCGAGTTCAGACCACCGCACAGGCCCTTGTCGGTGTTGACCACGACAAGGAGGTGACGCTGGTCGGAGCCGGTGCCGCGCATAAGCAGCGGACCGTTGTCCTGGCCCGCGACCTTGGCAGCGAGGCTGCCCATGACTTCCGCGAGGCGGCTGGCATATGGGCGCGCGGCTTCGGCAGCCGCCTGCGCCTTGCGCAGCTTGGCCGCCGCGACCATCTGCTTGGCCTTGGTGATCTTCTGGGTCGACTTGACCGAGTTGATCCGGCCCTTGAGTTCCTTCAGCGAGGCCATGACGGCTCCCTTGATCCGTCACCCCGCCGCGCTGGACGGGGTGGCGTTGACTTCAAAGACTTAGGCGAACTGCTTTGCGAAAGCGTCGAGCGCCGCGACCAGCTTGCCCTTGGCTTCATCGCCAAGGTCCTTGGTGTCGCGGATCAGGCCGAGCAGCTCAGCGTGCTGCGTGCGCAGGAAGCTGAGCAGTTCGGCTTCATACTCGGTGACACGGTTCACCGGCACGCTGTCGAGGTAGCCCTGGGTACCGGCGAAGATCACCGCAGTCTGCTCTTCGAAGCCGAGCGGCGAGAACTGCGGTTGCTTGAGCAGCTCGGTCAGGCGTGCACCGCGGTTGAGGAGCTTCTGGGTCGACGCATCAAGGTCCGACCCAAACTGGGCGAAGGCCGCCATTTCGCGGTACTGGGCGAGCTCGAGCTTGATCGAGCCGGCAACCTTCTTCATCGCCTTGGTCTGGGCCGACGAGCCGACGCGCGACACCGACAGACCGACGTTGATGGCCGGACGAATGCCCTGGTAGAACAGGCCGGTTTCAAGGAAGATCTGGCCGTCGGTGATCGAGATCACGTTGGTCGGGATGTAGGCCGACACGTCGCCCGCCTGGGTTTCGATGATCGGCAGAGCGGTGAGCGAGCCAGCGCCGTTCTCGTCGTTCATCTTCGCGGCGCGCTCGAGCAGGCGGCTGTGGAGGTAGAACACGTCGCCGGGGTAAGCTTCGCGGCCCGGCGGGCGACGGAGCAGCAGCGACATCTGGCGATAGGCAACGGCCTGCTTGGAAAGGTCGTCATACACGATCACGGCGTGCATGCCGTTGTCGCGGAAGAATTCGCCCATGGTCGCACCGGTGTAGGGCGCGAGGTACTGGAGCGGAGCCGGTTCCGAAGCGGTAGCGGCGATGACGATGGAGTATTCCATCGCGCCGTTCTCTTCGAGCTGGCGGACGATCTGCGCGACGGTCGAGCGCTTCTGACCCACGGCGACGTAGATGCAGTAGAGCTTCTTGCCTTCGTCGGTGCCGGCGTTGACGGCCTTCTGGTTGATGAAGGTGTCGATCGCGACGGCGGTCTTGCCGGTCTGACGGTCACCGATGATCAATTCGCGCTGACCACGGCCGACGGGCACGAGAGCGTCAATCGCCTTGAGCCCGGTCTGCACGGGTTCATGCACCGACTTGCGCGGGATGATGCCCGGAGCCTTGACTTCGACGCGGGTGCGGGTGGCGTCGACGATCGGGCCCTTGCCATCGATCGGGTTGCCGAGAGCGTCCACCACGCGGCCGAGCAGGCCCTTGCCGACGGGAACGTCGACGATCGTGCCGGTGCGCTTGACGACATCGCCTTCCTTGATTTCGGCGTCCGAGCCGAAAATCACGACACCGACGTTATCGGCTTCGAGGTTCAGGGCCATGCCTTTCACGCCATTGGCGAATTCGACCATCTCGCCGGCCTGGACCTTGTCGAGACCGTGGATGCGGGCGATGCCGTCACCCACCGAGAGAACCGACCCGACTTCCGAGACCTGGGCGTCGGTGCCGAAGCTGGCGATCTGGTCCTTGATGACCTTCGAGATTTCAGCGGCGCGGATTTCCATGTTCTGTCCTTCCTGGAACCTGTGCGGGCCGTTAGGCCTTCATCGCCTGGGCGAGAGAATTGAGACGGGTGCGGATCGAGCTGTCGATCATCTGGCTGCCGATCTTGACGACGAGGCCACCAAGGATTTCGGGATCGACGCTGGTCTTGAGCTTGATCGACTTGCCGGTACGGGCCTTCAGCTTTTCAGTGAGGGCTGCGATCTGTGCATCGTCGAGCGGGTGAGCGCTGGCGACGTCGGCGCTGACTTCGCCGCGATGGGCGGCAGCGATCTGGCCGAAGGCGCGGATCACGTCGGGCAGGGCCGAGAGGCGGCGGTTCGAAGCGAGCACGCCGAGGAACTTCTTCGTAAGGTCGCCAAGACCGAGCAGGCCGGCAACCGAATCCATTGCGCGGCCGGCTGCATCGCGGCCAAGCTGCGGGTTGCTGATCAGGCCCTTGAGGTCAGCCGATTCGCGCAGTGCAGCACCGAGCTTCTCGAGATCGCTTTCGACCGCCGAAACGAAGCTCTGTTCATTGGCCAGATCGAACAATGCCGAGGCGTAACGCCCTGACAGGCTGGCCGTAATGCCGCTGGAAATCTCCACGCGCCGAAGTTCCTTCATCCAGGATAAGCCGAGGCAGACCATTACCCGGCGAAGAACACCGGGTGGCCTGCAGACGGGGCGCGCCTAGCAACGTCAGGCCCATATGACAAGATGCGACTTGGCTTCTTGTGCATAGGTATGATCGTGATTTCTTCGATCGACGTCCGATCGACAGGTCTCAGGGCTGAGGCTGGCAGTTGTAGCGCATGCGCTCATTGGGTTCGGGAGGAAGCAGTGCCTTGATGGACTGCTGGTTCTGGCCGAACTGGCGGGCGGCTTCTTCACCGGCGCCGCATGCGGGCGCATTGAGCCTGGCGCGTGCAGCGCGGGCCTCGGTCATGGCATCCAGACCCACGAGAAACCGTTCCACGGTGTAGGTCCGGGACTGTGGATCATACGAATTCACCGAGATCGTTTCCTCGCCGTTCGGCACAAGGATTCGGCTCCAGCCATCGTTGGCGAGGCCGTACTGCGTCTTTCCGTTCATGCAGCCAGTTTCGGTCCATTCGATCGGAATATCGGTGATATCGGAAACGGTGACGCGGCTGCGTTCGGGATCGAGCACGCAGATCATGCGTCCTGAGCCAGGGCGATCGAGTGCCGCTGCCGAACTGCTGGAAGACGCCTGGGGTTGTTCGAGGTTTTCCCGTGCGCGGCTATCTATTGATGCGAGCGACGGGCGCAGGAACCATACTGCGATAGCGGACACAAGCAGCGCCGCAGCACCAAAGACGTGCTTGCGCTGAAATTTTCCGCGCCGCCGTGAGGCCTGGACCATGCCCCAACCGCCAACGCCAAGCGCGCCGACGAGCAGCAGGGCGGCCAGGGCCATGCCGTTGTCACGCTCGGACAGCACTGCCATTTCAGCCTCGCGCCGCGCAGTTTCGAGCTGCTGCTGGCTGGCTTGCGCGCGTGCTTCGCGTTCGGCAGCCAAGCGCGCCTGTTCTCCGGCTGCGCGTTGCGCTTCGGCGCGGTCCAGATCCGCGATCGAGCGACAGGGCAGGCCACTGCTATGCACATCGACCTTGGCGCGGAGCAGGAAGGCCGAAAGCTCGCGCATCGAAATGGCGAAGTAGAAGGACGAATCGGTGCTGTTGTCGCTGACCGTGCCGAAGGAGTTGACGCCGATGACGCGGCCGCAGGAATCGAGCAGCGGGCCGCCCGAATTTCCCGATCCAAGGGGGGCCGTGTGCAAGAGGGTATCGAATGACCGCGAGGAGCGGCCCCCGGACAGATAGCCGCGTGTCTTGACCGCTTCCTGCGGCGTGACGAGATCGGCCATCGACAAGCCTTGCGCCAGATCGACGTTGCCGGGATAGCCGACGGCATAGACCTCCGAACCATCGGTTGGTGCACCGGGAAAGAGCGTGATTGGCGTAAGGGTGCCGCCACCTTCGATGCGCAGCAGGGCAAGGTCATTGCCGGGCGAATAGGCGACCAGCTTGGCCGGATATCCGTTGCGGCCCTCGGCGGGGACGACACCGGCGATGAGAGTGTCGTCTCCGCGGAGCTCCTCGACGACATGGGCATTGGTGACGATCAGGTTCGGGGTCACGGCGAATCCCGTGCCATGGGTAATCAGCCGGGCGCGATCGCCGTCGCTTTCAATGATCACCACGCGAACCACGGAGCGGCTTGCCGCGCTGATGTCGGCCGGGTCGGCCATGGCGACAGGCGTCGCTACCAATGCGAAAAGAGCTGCAAGGAGGGCAATTATCTGTTTGGCGACACGCATGTACCCGCTTTTTGCGCCATATTGCTTTGACCGCAAGGTGCGGGACGCTTTTGGCATGGAGCGCGGGCAGAAACTCTCCACAAGAAGGAGATGTGACCATGCACAAGGCGACGCGGGCTTGCAGCTATCGTTCGGAGCTTTATCGAAAGCCTATGACGAGTGGATCGAAGATTGCCGACGACGAGGCGTGGGCGGCGGTGCTGGCACGCGATCGCTCTTATGATGGCCATTTTGTCACAGGTGTGCTGACCACGGGGATTTACTGTCGACCGTCCTGCTCTGCACGGCATCCCCGCCGCGAAAACGTGCGCTTCTTCCCAGATGGGGAGGCTGCACGTGGGGCAGGTCTCAGGCCCTGCCTGCGTTGCTCCCCCGATGATGTATCGCGCGACGAGCGCGCCGTGTTGACGGCTATCGAGGCTATCAAGTCGGCGGGCCAACCGGTGGGTCTGGCCGATCTGGCGAAACGCTGCGGGTATTCGCCCACTCACTTCCAGCGCGTATTTGCCAAGGCAACGGGACTGTCGCCAACAGCCTATGCGCGGGCGTTGCAAAATGCCCGGATGGCCGAGGCGCTCTCAGGAACGGAAAAGGTTGCCGATGCAATCTACGATGCCGGTTTCTCAGGACCGTCGCGGTTTTATTCGGCTGCTGGGAAGCGGTTGGGAATGACGCCATCGGCCTGGGTCAATGGTGGGAGGGGAGTGAGGATTCGCTGGGCAGTCGTTCCCACAACTCTTGGGAACATGCTCGTCGCTGCGACCGACAAAGGCATCTGCCGTCTGGCGTTCAACGAGAGCGACGAAGCTTTGCGGCGGCGCTTTCCCGAGGCCGCGCTGGAAGAAGGGGGGGCGGATTTCGCCAATCTGCTGGAGGAGGTCATCGCGGCCGTCGAGGCTCCGGGCGATCATTCTCATATTCCGATCGACGTGAAGGGAACGTCATTTCAGGAGGCTGTGTGGCAGGCCTTGCGACAGATACCGCCTGGTGAGACCCGCTCCTACGCAGAGATCGCGGCAGCCGTTGGCAAACCGGGCGCGGTGCGCGCAACAGGCACCGCAAACGGGGCGAACAACGTGGCGGTGCTCATTCCCTGTCATCGCGTGATCCGGTCGGACGGTTCTCTCGGTGGTTACGCCTACGGGCTCGAGATCAAGCAACGGTTGCTCGACAAGGAACGGCACCAGAAGGGGAGCCAGCATGAATGATGTGTCCGGACCGACAAAGCCAAGCTTGTTGCGGCGGATCGTCGGTTTTCCCGCGGTCCTGATCATCATCGAATTCGGGCTTGTCGCCTTCGTGGCATCGCTGGCTTCGCTGTTGCTGAAGAGGGTGGTGCCGGACGATACCTTCCTGGACTTTCTTGCCGCCCTGATCATCGCGGCACTGGCCATCACGACGTACCTCGCTTGTCGGCGATGGATCGAGCGACGCGGGAACGATGAACTGCCGCTGGTCATGTTCGGGCGTGAAGTGTCTCTTGGATTCTTCATCGGGGCCGCGCTGTTCGGCTTCATGACAGGGATCGTTGCCGCGTTGGGCGGGTTTGCGGTCGAAGGCGTGAACGGCATTGGGGCCTTGTGGGCCATGCTGGCGATGGCGGTAACATCGGGGACGATCGAGGAAATCCTGTTCCGGGGCATCCTGCTGCGACACATCGAGGCGATGCTGGGCACCTGGGCGGCGCTTGGCATTACCGCGGCATTGTTCGGCGCGGCCCATCTGGGAAACGAGGGAGCGACCTTCTTTGCCGCCTTCGCCATTGCCATGGAAGCCGGCATCCTGCTCGGCGCGGCATACCTTTGGAAACGAAGGCTGTGGATCCCGATCGGCATTCATGCCGCGTGGAATTTCACCCAGGGCTGGGTGTTCAGCGTGCCGGTTTCAGGGGGCGCAGTGCCTGACGGA
Source organism: Novosphingobium sp. CCH12-A3 (assembly GCF_001556015.1). Lineage (NCBI taxonomy): Bacteria > Pseudomonadati > Pseudomonadota > Alphaproteobacteria > Sphingomonadales > Sphingomonadaceae > Novosphingobium > Novosphingobium sp. CCH12-A3. The sequence continues at coordinate 14,846 of NZ_LSIA01000070.1, forward strand.
TTGCTGGTCACGACGCGCAACGGGCCAGATTGGCTGACGGGTGGAGCCTTCGGGCTTGAAGCCAGCGTGATTGCGATGCTGGTCGCCACGGGAGCGGGCCTGTTCCTGTTGGTGCGGGTCGTGCGGCAAGGAGGGATCAGGCCGCCGATGTGGGTCAGGCGTTAGCGCGCCCAACCGGGCTCTGCGGGCTTAAGCGTTTCGAGGAAGGCGTCCGCGCTCCGGATATACTCCGCGCGTTTGTCCTCGCTCATCCGCCGCCACGTGGCATAGGGCTGAGCGAGGCGGTGATAGGCGGAAAGCTTCTGCTCGTTCCGCGCGAGGAAATGCCAGTAGAGTGCATTGAACGGGCAGGCGCCGGGGCCGGTCTTCTGCTTCACGTCGTAAGTGCATTTGCCGCAATAGTCGCTCATGCGATCAATGTAGGCGCCGCTGGCCGCGTAGGGTTTGGACGCCAGACGGCCCTTGTCGGCATGAAGGATCATGCCTGCCACGTTGGGCAGTTCGACCCATTCATAGGCATCGGCAAAGACGATCAGATACCATTCCGCCACTTCCCGAGGGTCAAGGCCGGCAAGCAGAGCGAAATTGCCGAGCACCATCAACCGCTGGATGTGATGGGCATAGGCATTGTCCCGCGTGGTGCGGACACATTCGGCAATGCAGTGCATCTGCGTGTCGCCCGTCCAGTAGAAGTCGGGTAGCGGACGGTGGGCATCAAGGCCGTTGGCTTCGGCGAGCGCCGGCATTTCCAGCCAGTACATGCCGCGGATGTACTCCCGCCAGCCGATGATCTGGCGGATGAAGCCTTCGACGGCTTCCAGTGGTGCGCGGCCTTCGCGCCATTCCGTCTCGGCACGGCGACAGAGGTCGAGCGGATCCAGGAGGCCGATATTGATCGCGGGGGACAGTGCGGCGTGAAACAGGAAATCCTGCCCCGTCACCATTGCGTCCTGATACCTGCCGAACATTGGCAGACGGTCCTTGAGGAAGGCGTCTCTTGCCTGCTCCGCCTCGGCCCTGCAAACCGGCCAGGCAAAGTTGCCGAGCGAGCCGAAGTGCCTGTCAAATCGTTCGGCGACCATTTGGAGAACCTCGTGCGTCACCTCGTCCGGCTTGAACGCGGGGAGAACTGGCGGCGCGAGGCTCTTCTCGGGTCCTCTCCGGTTTTCCGCGTCGAAATTCCAGCGACCTCCCATTGGCTTGTCACCGTCCATGAGAAGTCCGGTCTTGCGGCGCATTTCACGGTAGAACCATTCCATGCGCAACTCGTGGCGGCCTGCCGCCCATTCGAAGAAGTCGGGCAGGGGGCAGATGAAGCGGTTATCGGGCAAAATGCGGACGCGGACCGGGAGGTCCGTGCGCCACTGCTCCATTGCCTGTCGCACCCGCCATTCCCCTGGCTCGGTCACCTGCACGCCGCGTACGTCATGGCGAGCCATGGCGCGGGCAACTTCGCCGCTGAAGCTGCCGGTGTTTTCCGGGTCATCAAGGCGAACGTAGTCGACCGTCCAGCCAGCCTCGCGCAATTCCTGGGCGAAGTGGCGCATGGCCGAGAGGATCAGCGCGATCTTGGCCTTGTGATGGAGGACGTAGGTGGTCTCCTCGGCCACTTCCATCATCAGGATCACGGTGTCGTCCGGCTTGCGATCAGCCAGGCTGGAGATGTCAGGCGAAAGCTGGTCGCCAAGGATCGGAACGAGGACGGGGCCGGTCATCCTTGCGGAATGGCCGAGTGGCGTTTTGGTTCAACCTGCCTCTAAGGGTCAGGCCCCCTAAGCGTCAGACAAAGCTGTAGGGATCGATATCCACGGCGACACGGACGCCCGGCGGGAAGCGCAGGGGATCGAGCCAGTCGCGGATTACGCGCTGCAGTTCGGTGGAGCGGCGTGCGTTGATCAGCAGGCGGTAGCGATAGCGGCCGCGCAGGAGCGACAGCGGCGCCGGGGCAGGCCCGAGAATCAGCACGTCGTCCAGTCGCGGCGCCGAACCTCCAATCCCGCGAGCAGCGTCGCGCGCTTCGGCTTCGTCCTCGCTTGAAACGATGATCGCGGCCCAACGTCCGAAGGGTGGCGCTCCGGCATCGCGCCGGGCTTCGGCTTCGGCGGCGTAGAAGGCGTCACGGTCGCCGCTGGCCAGGGCCTCGATAACCGGCGCTTCGGGGTGCCGGGTCTGGATCAGCACCTCGCCGGGCTTTTCACCACGGCCGGCGCGGCCTGCGACTTGCGCCACTTGCTGATAGGTGCGTTCGGCAGCGCGAAGGTCACCGCCTTCGAGGCCCATGTCGGCATCGATCACGCCGACCAGCGTGAGTTCCGGAAAGTGGTAGCCCTTGGTGACAAGCTGGGTGCCGACGATCACGTCGATCGCCTTGTTGCTTGCCATCTCGACGAACTCTGCAGCCTTCGCGGGGCTGGTCAGCGTGTCGGAAGTGACCAGCGCGACGCGGGCTTCGGGCAGGATCGCCGCAACCTCGTCTGCAATGCGTTCAACCCCGGGGCCGCAGGCGACAAGGCAATCAGGCTCGCTGCATTCGGGGCAGGCATCGGGCGGCGGGATCTCGTGTCCACAATGGTGACAGGCGAGGCGGCGCGAGAGGCGGTGCTCGACCAGCCAGGCCGAGCAGTTGGGGCACTGGAACCGATAGCCGCAGGTCCGGCACAGGGTAAGCGGAGCATAGCCGCGCCGGTTCAGGAAAAGCAGTGACTGCTCGCCCTTGGCGAGCCGATCCTTCAGTGCCTCGACCAATGGCGGCGCGATCCAGTGTCCGCGCTCGGGCTGTTGCTCGCGCAGGTCGACAATCTGGATGTCTGGCATCGTCGCCCCGCCAAAGCGTGCGGGCAGGACCACCCGCTCGTAACGCCCGGCTTCGGCCATCTGCAGACTTTCCAGCGCCGGCGTGGCGCTGGCGAGGATGACTGGCACTTTCTCGAAATGAGCGCGCATGACTGCGACGTCGCGGGCGTTGTAGCGCACCCCGTCGTCCTGCTTGAACGAGATCTCGTGCGCTTCGTCGACGACGATGAGGCCGAGGCGGGCGAAGGGCAGGAACAGTGCGCTGCGTGCACCGACCACCACTTGCGCCGTTCCTGCTGCCACAGCCCGCCACGCGCGCCGCCGTTCGGACGATTTCAGCGAGGAATGCCACGTGACCGGCGGTACCCCAAAGCGCGCTTCGAAGCGCTTGAGGAAGGTTTCTGTGAGCGCGATTTCCGGAAGGAGCACGAGGACTTGCCGCCCTTGCTCAATCGCGGCTGCCACCGCTTCGAAATAGGTTTCCGTCTTGCCGGAGCCGGTCACGCCGTCGAGCAGAAACGGGTGGAAGGCATGTGCATTGACCGACTCGACAAAGCGGGCGGCGACTTCCGATTGCTCATCCGACAGGTCGGGCGCGGCGAAACCAGCATCCGCGGGGGGATAGGGCCGGTCCGAATCGACCACCACCGGTTCAAGCAGCCCGGCATTGACCATTCCGCGCAGCACGCCGTCGGAGACCCCGGCGATTTCCGACAGTTCGCGGATCGTTGCCTGCTGGTCCTGCAACAGGTCCAGAGCGATGAGACGCTGGGGCGTCATTCGATCCGGCTCGCGGCCGGTCAGGCGATATTCGGTGACGGTGCCGCCGCCTTGCAGTGCGGCCGTGCTTGACAGCGCCATGCGCGCCACTGCCGCAAGCGGCGCGACGTAATAGTCGGCAGTCCACTCGATCAGGCGCCGCAATGGTGCGGGCAGGGGAGGGACAGGGAGAACCTGAAGCAATGGGCGGAGTTTGGCATCCGGAACTTCAGTTCCCGGCAGCCGTTCCGCTTCCCAGACCACGCCGATGATCTGCCGCGGCCCCAGTGGTGCGATCACGACGCTGCCAGGTTTTACGTCCATCCCGGCGGGCACGCGATAGTCGAGCGGGCCGAGCGCGGAGTTGAAGACAAGGCATCGGACGCGGTTCATGTTCGCCGGTCTATATGGGGCTGCATCGCAACGGGCAAAGCCCGGGCGCAAAGGAATTGAGGAGAAAAACGTGTCGCAGGCTTCCACCATCCTGAACCGCCGGGTCCTGCTTGGCGGCATGACGTCAGCTGCCGTGCTCGCCGTTTCCGGCTGTGCGAGCTATCCGCAGTTCTCGCTGGAAGAGGCCGTGCGTCGGCTGCTGTTCCTCTCGACCGATAGGGCCTTTGCGCGCTTGCTGGCGCCGGGCGGGTTCTGGGACGATCAGGTAACCCGGCTTGCCCTGCCTGAGGCTATCGGAAACCGCGGCGGCGTGCTCGAGCGGATCCTGACCGGACCGATCGTCAGGGACCGGCTGCAGCGGGCGTTCAACGACATGGCCTATGATGCGGCGGAACGCGCAGCGCCTGCAGTGACGGACGCGGTGCGCACTATCGGCATTCGCAATGCGCTCGCGCTGCTGCGCGGTTCAGATCCGATGGGGGCGACGTCGTTCCTGCACCAGGAGATGGGCACGAGCCTTGTCGAGATCATGGTGCCGGAGTTCGGCGATGCGATCCGGGTGAGCCGGGACCCGCTGCTGGGGCAGGTCCTTGGCGCGCTGACAGGTGTTGACGTTGGCGGCATTGCCAATTCGCTGGCCTATGAGGCGGACAATGCAATCTTCCGCGCAATCGGCCGGGAAGAGGCCGCCATCCGTTCTGACCCTCGTTCGACCAACGATCCGGTGCTGATGGCCGCTTTCGGCCTGAAATAGTCTGACAAATTCGCATGCTCGGGCACTGACATTGGCCGAGGCTTTCCCTATAGGCACGGGGGAATCACTTCTCCCTGCTGGAAGGCCTCGTCCCATGAAGTTCTTCGTCGACACTGCTGATACCGCCGAAATCGCCGACCTTGCTGCCACCGGCCTGCTTGATGGCGTGACCACCAACCCGACCCTGATTGCCAAGGCAGGCAAGGACTTCATCGAAGTCACCCGCGAGATCTGCGGTCTGGTCGATGGTCCGGTGTCGGCCGAAGTCGTGGCGCTGGACCACGAAGGCATGATGCGCGAAGCCGAGATTTTGCGGAAGATCGCCGACAATGTCTGCATCAAGGTCCCGCTGACGATTGACGGTCTCAAGACCTGCAAGGCGCTGACCAGCGACGGTACGAAGGTCAACGTCACGCTCTGCTTCTCGGCCAATCAGGCGCTGCTGGCGGCCAAAGCCGGCGCGACCTTCATCTCGCCGTTTGTCGGCCGTCATGACGACAACGGCTTCGATGGTATGGACCTGATCCGCGACATCCGCCTGATCTACGACAACTATGCGTTCGAGACCGAAATCCTCGTCGCTTCGATCCGCCACGGGGTTCACGTGCTGGAAAGCGCACGCATCGGTGCCGACGTGATCACTGCGCCCCCGGCCGTCATCAAGGGCCTGTTCAGACATGTCCTTACGGACAAGGGTATCGAAGGCTTCCTTGCGGACTGGGCGAAGACCGGCCAGAAGATCGGCTGAACGTTCTGAATCACGGGCATTTGCGCATTGGCTGACGAAACTCCCCTCGACCGTTTCCGTTCGGTGCTGACCGGCACTGCGCGGGCGATCTCGCTCGATCCCGAGGTCGAGGTGGCGTGGACGGCGGATGCGCCGGTGCAGTCCGGGCAGTCCATGCGCGTGCCAATGCCAGGGCGTTCGCTCCCGGCAGAGCAGGTAGCAGAAGCCCGCGGTCATGCGGATTCGATGGCGCTGCGGCTGCGCCATCACAACGCTGCCATTCACGGCCGCAATGCGCCGACCGAGGCACTGGCGCGCGCTTGCTATGATGCGGTGGAGCAGGTCCGCTACGAGGCGCTTGGCGCGAACACCTATGCCGGCATGCGCGGCAACCTCGGTGCGGCCCTCGCCATGCGCATGGCCTCCGACCCGATCAGTCGCGCCGCAAAGCCCGAGGACGTGCCGCTGCCAACCGCGCTTGCGCTGCTCCTGCGCGAGAAGCTGACGGGACAGGAATCCCCGGCGTCGACCGATACCGGCATGGCGATGGTGCGCAGCTGGATCGAGAGCAAGGTTGGCCAGGACATCGAAGGCCTTGCCCTTTCGCTCGACAACCAGCGGGCGTTTCAGCAGCTCGCACTGGACATGCTGCAGCATCTCGACCTGACGCAGTCCGCGTCCGAACAGGATGAGGACACGCAGGACGACGAGGGCGAGGAGCAGGAAGACGAGGGCGAGGAAGAGCCCTCGAACTCCGACGATCAGGAGCAGCAACCGTCTGAAGTGGCTGGCGACACCAGTGAGGGCGACGAGGATTCGGAGTCCGAGCAGGAAATCGAACAGGACGACGATGCGGCCGATTCGGACATGGCCGACGAGGGCGAGGAGGGCATGCTGCCGACGCGCCCGAACCGTCCCTGGACCGACCTGCCCGAGAACTTCGACTACAAGAGCTACACCACGCAGTTCGACGAGGTCGTTTCGGCTAATGACCTGTGCGATGAGGAAGAACTGACGCGTCTGCGCGCCTACCTCGATACCCAGCTCAAGGGGCTGCAGGGCGTGGTCACGCGCCTCGCCAACCGGCTGCAGCGTCGCCTGATGGCGCAGCAGAACCGGTCTTGGGACTTCGACCAGGAAGAAGGTCTGCTGGACGCGGCTCGGCTTGCCCGCGTGGTGATCTCGCCGGGTCATTCGCTGTCCTACAAGATCGAGCGCGATGTCGAGTTCAAGGACACCATCGTCACGTTACTGATCGACAATTCCGGATCGATGCGCGGGCGCCCCATCTCGATCGCAGCGATCAGCGCCGACATTCTTGCGCGCACGCTTGAGCGTTGCGGGGTCAAGACAGAAGTGCTCGGCTTCACCACCCGCGCGTGGAAGGGGGGGCAAAGCCGCGAGGCATGGCTGGCCGGTGGCAAGCCTTCGCAGCCGGGCCGTCTCAACGACTTGCGCCACATCGTTTACAAGAAGGCCGACGAGCCTTGGCGCCGTGCGAGAAAGAATCTCGGCCTGATGATGCGCGAGGGTCTGCTCAAGGAAAACATCGACGGCGAAGCGCTGCTGTGGGCGCATACCCGCCTGCTGGCCCGGCCCGAGGACCGCCGCATCCTCATGGTCATTTCCGATGGCGCTCCGGTTGATGACTCCACTTTGTCCGTCAACAACGCGGGATACCTGGAACAGCACCTTCGCAAGGTGATCGACTGGATCGAGAAGCAATCGCCGGTCCAGCTTGTCGCGATCGGCATCGGTCACGATGTGACCCGATATTACCGCCGCGCAGTGACGATCATGGATGCCGAACAATTGGGCGGCACGATTATCGAACAGTTGGCAGATCTGTTCGAGGACGAGTGAACTTCATCCGATTCCACTTGTCATCTTTGTGACGAGCAGGCACATCCATACTCCATGGGGCGGGGTTTAAATCGGATCGTTTTGGGTGCGCTGTCTGCCGGCGCCGCCGTTGCTGGATCATCGTGCGGCTGGGCGCAGGAGTCGACTGCCGCGGCATCAACTACGGTAGCTGTTTCCGCCGTCGATCAAGCGAAATCGATCCCTCCGCTGACCACGGTAGAAATCGTGCTCGATGTCGCTTTGGGCAGTAAAATCAGCAAAACCGGTGAGACGTTCCCCTTTCATCTGGCCAAGCCTATCATCCTTGAGGGCGTGGAAGTGGTGCCTGCTGGCACGCCAGGAGAGGGCGAGGTAATTCACGCCAAAAAGGGCGGCGGTGGCGGTGCTCCGGGCGAACTGATTCTGGCAGCGAAGTATTTGCAGCTGGGCGCTCGCAGATTGCGACTGCGCTCTCTGAAGTTGGATTCGCTAGGCAACGACAAGATGGGAACTGTAACCGGCGTGAGCGCCGCCGCAGCGGCGACCGTTCCTGCCGCTGCTCTGCTCGGTCTGTTCATTACTGGTGGCGAGAAGACGTTGCCTATGGGGATCATTCTCCCGGCCAAGACCGCTGAGGCCTTTGCAATCGAACCGCCTGGCTCCCCAACGGGAGCCGCACAGCTTGAAAAGACAACTGGCGACGGTGCCGGAGCGCAGGGAAGGGGTAATCGATGAAGACTTCGACATTCAGGACGATTGGCGCTGCGGTTGCGATAGCAGCGATGCCGCTTGCCGCATCAGGCGCATCAGCCGCCGACAAGGCACCAGTGGTCATTCCGCCGCCGCCTGCTGGCAAGGGCCAGATCGTTTTCTATCGCACGGGAACGATCATGGGTGCGGCAATGGGCTGCGCGGTCAACGAAAAGGGACAGAAGATCAGCTCGCTGGGCGCGGGTCGCTATTTCATTCTGGTGACTGAACCGGGCCGTCACGAATATACCGTGAAGAGCGAGGCCAAGGACGTGCTTGCGCTTCAGGTGGAAGCTGACGAAACGCAGTATGCGATGTGCAAGATCAAGATGGGGATCATGGCCGGGCGTCCGGATCTGCGTCCGTCTACTGAAGCCGAATTCGTAAAATCGAGCACTGACCGCCTTGTCGATGCTGAGGATATGGGGCCTGGACCGGGCGCGCTGCGACCGGAGGAAGTGGCTGCTGCTGTCGCTGCGACCAAGACCAAGTCCTGAGCCAATTCTGTTGCAAGCCGGGTTGACTGCCTTGGTTTAACCGGGCAGTTAATCCGGCATGAGCACGATGACCGTCAGCGAAGCCGTACTTTCCCGTCGTTCCATCCGGGCTTTCAAGCCTGACCCTGTGCCGCTCGAGACCTTGCGTCGCGTATTGGACAAGGCAAGGTGGGCGCCGTCTGGCTGTAACTTTCAACCTTGGGAAGCGACCATTGTGACCGGCGCTCCCCTGGCCGAGTTGCAGACGAAGATGCTTTCGTCACCGATGCAGGATCCTATCGAATATTCGTGGTCTGATCCCGAGGTCATTCCCGAATGCAAGGCTCGCCTCCATGCGGTCGGAGCCGCCATGTATCAGGCGATGGGCGTGGGACGAGCCGATGCGGATGCAAGGGCCGACTTCGTTCGCAACAATGCCACGTCTTTCGGCGCCCCGGCGGTGCTGCTCTGCTATTTCGATCGTCGCATGGGGCCGCCGCAGTGGTCGGACGTCGGGATGTGGCTGCAGACGTTCATGCTGCTTCTGCGCGAAGAGGGGCTTGACTCCTGCCCCCAGGAATTCCTCTCGATGTATGCCAAGCTTATCAAGGAGTTCATTGGCGTTTCTGATGAGACCCACATCTTCTTCTGCGGCATTGCGATTGGATACCGTGATCAGGACAATCCTGTAAACGGCTTCAGTCGCCAGCGCGAGCCGATCGACGGCAACGTGCGATTCCTCGGTTTCTGAAGCGGTTCGATGGACGTAACCGAGGAAGTGCTGACGCGGCGATCGGTGCGTCTTTTTCGCTCGGACCCCGTACCTTTCGACATCCTTCAGCGTGTCCTCACGAAGGCGCAAAGAGCTCCTTCGGGTGGCAATGTCCAACCTTGGAACGCCCACGTCATTTCAGGTGCACCGCTCGACCGGCTGGTTGAAACCGTGGGAGCCATCATACCGATGGGGCGCAACGCTCACGCGCCAGAATACGCTATCTATCCGCCGGATCTTGAGGATGCTTACGAAGCGCGGCGATTTGGTGTGGGCGAAGCGATGTACGCTGCGCTTGGCATCGAACGGGACAACAAGCGCGGTCGCCTGGCCCAGTTCATGCGCAACTTCCGGGCCTTCGGTGCGCCAGTGCTCATGCTGGTCCACACGCCGCGCTACATGGGGCCGCCGCAGTGGTCGGATATCGGCATGTGGCTGCAGACGGTCATGCTTCTGTTGCGTGAGGAAGGGCTTGATTCCTGCGCGCAGGAGGCCTGGGCTGTTTATCAGAAGCAAGTCCGGGAATGCGTCGCCATCCCCGAGGATCATGTGTTCTTCTGTGGGCTGGCGATCGGCTATCGCGATCAGGACGCAGCCATAAACCGGTTTGAGGTACCTCGCGCGGCGCTGGAAGAGGCAGTGACTTTCGAGGGCTTCTGACGCCTGACGGCGACATTTTGTCACACATTGCCGGTGTATCACTTGGCATTGCCGCATCGACGCGCCTATGCTGTGGCAAAGGGCACAAGAGTCTTCGGGATACGCAGTAATTCGATGCAGTGGTCTTGGTCTTCACGTGAATCGTGAAGGCCGGGCTAAGGGAGCAGGCGATGCGTAACCGATTGGCGAGCTTCGGAATCAGACTGGCAACGGGCGTTGCTGCGCTTGCAGTGGTGTGCGGTCCTACGGTTGGCCACGCGGTGGCAGCTGAGGAATCGCTGCTCCTGCGCGACAGTTTCCCGCTCGGATCAGGCGGCAGCAAGGCGCTTTGCCAGGTCCAGTCGCGCACGACGGATCAAGCCAACCGATCGCCCCTGGACAGGACATGGGCCATCGTCTGCCGGGATTCCGCCTTGCCGGTTGGATATGTATTTGCCCTGCGGCACGGCCAGGACGATGAACTTGCCCGTCTGGCAGATCGGCGTCGCCAGAAGGTCACCTGCCAAGACGCCAGCCGCGCGTCCATTGCCGGGCGCATGCGGACGGATTGCCGGTGGAATGACCCTGATCTGGCCTACGAAGTGGTGAGCGTGGCCAGAGGCAACACGACATTCGTGGTGGAAGGCTTCTCCGCCTATCACGGTGCGCTCGATCTGGCTCTGCGGTCGATCTATGCGGATCGTCTTTTGGACGAACCGATCGAGATCGCCACGACTTCCATCAACGACACCGAAGCTTATGCCCGGATACAGGCCCTCACGCTTGATCCGGCAACAGCGCTGGCAGAAGGGTATCGTCGCAACAATTCAGGCGATTATGCCGAGGCAGCGGCCTACTTCGAGACACTGGACCAGCGGCAGGCGTCGACCGGCGATGTTCCGATCGACCGCGTCGAATTTCTTGTAAACGCTGGCCTGCAACGCTCCAACCTTGGCCAGTTCGCCGAAGCAGACCGCCTGTTTTCCGAAGCCGCTGCCATGCCTGCGGGTAGCGGCGTGGTGGAACGGTTGCGTCGCAATTACGAAGCCATTCACCTGCTCAATCAGGAAAGGTATGCTCAGGCGTTGGACCGGCTGGGCCAGCCCCTGCGGCAGACGAGCGCCATGGGCGCGGACAGCCTGCGCGCCACCATGGAACTTACGCCTTCGGTTTCGCGACGCATCAACGCCTCGGATCTGACGGCCAACGCCATGGGATTGGTCGATGATCTGCGGCTGACAGATGACGAACGCGCCACAATTCTGGATGCACAGAGCCTCCAGTTGCGCGGAACGGCGCTGCGTCTTGTGGGGCGCAAGGTTGAGGCTCGTGCCGCGTTGGAACAGGCGCAGGCTCGGGCCTTGGCGGTGCGCAACGGCCGCGTCGTCTCGATCGTGCGGATGCGCGCGCAAGTCTTGAACGAACTTGCAACGATCGCCGAAGACGAGGGGCGCATCTCTGACGCAGAAGCGCTGCTGCGCTCTGCGCTCGAGATCGTCAGCGTTCAATACCCGGAAACCCGCAGCATGGCAGCGGCCCAGGCGAGGCTGGCAGCCTACCTGATGCGTCATGGCCGCACGGCCGAAGCAGAGCCGTTATACCGTCAGGTCGTGGCCCGTTCTGTCGAGCGCGAGAATGGTCTTTCCGGCCTTTCACGGCAGATGTCCCCCTATTTTGATCTGCTGGCAGCGAGGATGAGCGGCGACGCGGCAACGAGCGATGCCTTCTTCCAGGCGTCACAAGTGCTGGTGCGTCCAGGCGTTGCCGAAACACAGGCCGTGCTATCGCGCGAACTGTCAGGAGGCAGCGACGAAGCAGCCCGGCTGTTCCGGCAATCCAACAGCCTGACGCGCGCGGTGGAGCGCGCCCGCATGACCTATGCGGCCTTGCAACGGCTGGATGATGCATCAGCCCGGAGCGACGAGATTGCGGATGCCGCAAAACGGGTCAACGAACTCGAAGCGCAGGAACAGGCGACCGTCATCGAACTTGCCAACTATGCGCGCTACCGCGTTGTGACGCAGCGGGTAATTGGACAGAAGGAGCTTCAGGAAGGCCTTGCGCCGAACGAGGCCTATGCCAAGATGGCCGTCCTTGGTCCGGATGTGTTCGTGTTCTTCGCGAACAAGGACAAGGCCGTTGGTTATCGGGCGCCAATCACTTCGGCGGAACTGGAAGCATCGGTAAAGGCGATCCGTGACTCGATCTCGCGCTTCGATGGCAAGCAGTATGTGACCGGGACTTTTGCGGCAAAAGAGGCGGTAGCCGTCTACAAGGCATTGTTTGGTCCTGTCGCATTGGATTTGCAGGCAGCCAAGCATCTGATCTTTGAACCAGACGGGGCGATGCTGAAATTGCCGGTCAATGTCCTGATTGCCGACGAGGGTTCGGCGCAGGACTATCTTCAGCAGGCCGAAAGCCCGGCGGGCGATCCGTTCGATCTGCGAGCGGTGCAATGGCTGGCAAAGGACAAGCTTGTCTCCACTGCCGTTTCTGCACGCTCCTTCATGGATGCCCGGAAGCAGCCTGCCTCCAAGGCGCACGAAGCCTATCTCGGTATGGGCCGCAACGCTGCGGTTGTCCAATCAAGCGGGCAAGTTGGTCCGAGGGTGCGGGGAAGCGATGGGGCGGCAGGCAACGATTGCGATTGGCCGCTGACGACGTGGAGCAGGCCCATCTCCGAGGCCGAGCTTCTCAAGGCCCGGATGCTGCTGTCAGGCCAGGGGACTGATCTGATGGTCGGTCCGGCCTTCTCGGACACTGCGATCAAGTCGCGGGGCGACCTCGACAATTTCCGGATTCTCCATTTTGCGACGCATGGCCTCGTTACGCCGCCGCAGCCGTCGTGCGCGGCACGGCCAGCGCTTGTCACGTCGTTCGGCGCGCAGGGGTCGGACGGCCTGCTCAGCTTTGCCGAGATATTCGATCTGAAGCTCGATGCCGACATGGTCATCCTTTCGGCTTGCGATACGGCAGGTGCAGCGGACGTGATCGCCACGCGCGAGACTGGCCTTGCCACAGGTGGCGGGGCAGCGCTGGAAGGGTTGGTCCGTGCGTTCATCGGTGCCGGGAGTCGATCCGTACTTGCCAGCCATTGGCCGGCGCCCGACGACTTCGATGCCACGGCGCGACTGATCAACGGACTGTTCGCAGCTGCCCCCGGCACGCCGTCCGGAGAGGCTTTGCTCAAGGCGCAGCAGGGGCTCATGTCCGATGTCGATAGATCTCATCCTTATTATTGGGCCGGCTTTGCAGTTATCGGAGACGGAGCGAGGCCGCTCGTGTCGCAAGGGGCGCGGATGGCTGCATCCGTGGAGGGCAAAGCGGGCGCGCCCTCAATGGTAACGGAGGGAATTTAACGCATGGCCAAAGAGCCGCGCGCGGCCAAAGATGTACCGCGCGAGATTGGCAGGACGGCGCGACGCAGCTTGTCGCAGCTCGGCTGGCAGCGCAGTTTCGTGGCACTGGTCCTGTTGGCCCTGGCACTGTTCATTGCCTTGAACAGTTGGCGGTTGCCGCTTTTGCGTGATGCGGAAGCAGCGCTGTACGATCTGCGGGCAGCCAATTTCGCCCCGCCGACCGATACCGACAAGCGTATCACCCTGGTCGTTTACACAGCCGATACAAATCGGGCGACGGGACAGATCTCTCCGGTCGATCGGACGATCCTCGCGAAAGCACTCGGGCAGATTGATCAACTGGGAGCGAAGGGCGTCGGTATCGACGTCCTGTTCGACAGCCCGCAGGATGACGATGACCTCTTGAGAGCGTCACTCAAGGGCATGAAGACTCCTGTCTTTCTGGCGTTTGCCGATAACCGCACCAATCCGGAAGCCATCACGTACGAGCAGGAGCAGGACCTGCGCGCCTTCATGCAAAGTGCAGGTGGTGTGATGACAAAGCCGGCCTCGATCCTTCTCGAGACGGACACGGACGGCGTTGCCCGCCGCTGGCCTCGACAATATCCAGGTTTGCCGCCTCTGCTTTCCATCGCTTTGACGCAGGGCGGTGCCGATGCCGATCCTCGGTTTGCGAGCTTTACAGGACCGATCCGCTATCGGGTGCCCTCGGCGAGCGATCGGCCGGTGTTCGACAAGATTCCGATCGATCTCGTTGCCGATCCCGAGACGGCGCCCTTGGTCGCAGACGCGATCAGGGGGCGCTATGTCCTGATTGGCGGCGATTTTTCGGATTTCGACCAGTTTGACACGCCCTTTACCCGCACCGGTAATCCCGTGACCGGCGAAACGCGGATGATCGGCGTCGAAGTCCACGCCTCGATGCTTGCGCAACTGCTGGACAAGGCCTGGAAGCAGCGACCCGCGATGGGTCTCAAGATCCTGGCTGGCATCCTTGCCGTTGCGCTTGGCGCTGCCACGGCCATGGTCCAGACCCGCACCTGGGTCCTGGCGATCGGCGTACTTGCGCAGTTCTCGCTGTTCCTCGCCGTGCCGTTCCTGGTGGAGCGGGCGGGATATGACACGCTGGACTTGCCGGCGACGGGCTGGCTGATCGGCTGGTTGATAGCCTACACTGCCATCAGTTCAGGCTTGCGAGCCATCAATGCAGCGCAGCGCGAGTTCGCCCAGGGCGCACTTGGCAAGTACCTTCCCCGATCGGTTGCATCAGAGATCATGCGCAACCCGGACCGTCTCTCGCTTCACGGAGAAAAGCGCGAGATATTCTGTCTTTTCAGCGACCTCGAAGGTTTTACCAAGCTGACTCATGCAGTCGAGCCGGAAATGATCGCGCGCCTGCTGAACGATTACCTCGACCGGCTCAGTGCAGTGGTACTCGAGTATGGCGGTACGCTCGACAAGTTCGTGGGTGATGCCGTGGTCGCTTTCTGGGGGGCTCCGATTGCTTACCCCGATGATGGTGAGCGCGCAGTGAAGGCCGCATGGGCGATGTACCTGGCGGGCGAGGAGTTTCGAAAGTCGGTACCTGAAGGTGTGCCCAAGATTGGCCGGACCCGCGTGGGGGTCCATTACGGTGAGGCGGTCGTCGGCAATTTCGGGGGGGAAGGTCGGATCCAGTACACCGCGCTTGGCGATGCCATGAACACGGCCGCCCGCCTCGAGGGGGCTAACAAGCCTCTGGATACGCGTGTGCTCGTCAGCCGAGAAGCAGCGGAGCGATCTGGCCTTGACTGGTTCCGTCCCATGGGGGCTGTCACGCTGCGGGGGCGCAAGACACCTGTCGAAATTTTCGAACCGGTTCCGGACATGCCCGAGGAACAGCGCAGCCTTGCGATCGCGGCGGTAGAGGCGCACGCGCGGGGAGAGGTGGAACGTGTGAAAGCTCTCACAGACACAATTCTCGAATCGGTCCATGATGATGACGCGATGATGAATTTGATCCAGAGGTTGCGGCAGACGCACAAGGGAGAGAGTTATGTTCTTGGTTGATGGCAAGCAGTTGCGCGCCCTGGTGGCGGGCGCTTCGGCCATTGCCGTGCTTGCACTGGCAGGCCAGGCCATGGCGCAATCGGTTGTGATCCGTTCAACCGGACCTTCGGCAGGTGCCTATCCGCAGGGGCGCAAGTTGCCCGCTGGAGCATCGGTTGTCTTGAAGTCCGGCGACCATGTGACGGTTCTCGACAAGGCCGGTACACGGGTTCTCAACGGTCCTGGAACGTTCGCCCTCAACGGCGAGGTCAACCGCGATGCGGCAGCAGGGACGCAGCTCGCTGCGATGATGGCCCGCGGCGGCGCGTCGCGTACGCGAACCGGGGCTGTGCGCGGCGCGGCAAGCGCTCCGGCGATGGCTGCACCGACCGGCCCGGAAAACGTCTGGTACATCGACGTCAGCAAGGGCGGGACCTATTGCATTGCCGATCCTGCAACGGTCGTGCTTTGGCGTCCGGAGAAAGTTGAGGAGGGCACGGGCAAGCTGCTTTCGCAGGACGGAAGTTCCGCTGATGTAACATGGCGTGCCGGGAGTGCGCTCAAGGTCTGGCCGGCCGCGAGCGTGCCCGTCGTCGACGGGCAGACCTACACCTTCAGCAATGCCGTGGGCGCGCCGGTAAAAATCCGCACCATGGTCATGACGAATGTCCCGACCGACGAACTTGAAGTGGCAGGAGCCATGGCGGACAAGGGCTGCAACGCGCAGCTCGATCTCCTTGCGAACCTCGCCCAATCAACGCAAGCCGGAGGCTGACCAATGCGTCGCAAGGGACTGGTCACGTTCAGTATCGTAGTTGCCTCAGCTTTTGCGGCAATATCGAGCAGCGCCTTCGCACAGGCCGTTGTCGTGCGATCGACCGGTCCGTCTGCCGCCTCATACCCAAAGGGCAAGCGGCTCCCGGCGAATGCACAAGTGGTGCTGAAAGCCGGCGACGTGGTTACCGTGCTGGACAAGGCCGGGACGAGGGTTCTCAGGGGCGTTGGCACCTTCACGCTCGACAATGCAGTTAACCGTGATCGCAGTGCAGCGGCGCTGCTGGCTCGGTCTCTCAGCAATCCTGCGTCCGTCAGGGCGGGGGCCGTGCGTGGGGCCGGGGATACCTCAGGCGAAAACGTTCTGCCCGTAAGCATCTGGCTGGCGGACACCAGCGAGGGCGGAAACGTCTGCGTTCCGCGGGGGAGCGACCTTTATCTTTGGCGAGCGGAAGCCAAAGCACGGAGCTTCACCTGGCTGACCGAAAGTGCGGGCGGCGAGATGGTGCGCATGCAATGGCCCCCCAAGACCGTGGGTATCGCCTGGCCCAAGACCATGCTCGCCCCGCAAGAAGGGCGGACCTATCGTATCTACGATGAAACGGCGCCGGACAAAGCGGCAGAGTTCCGGATCGTCATGCTCGAACCTGAAGACGTTCCGGCCGATGCCGCGTCATTGGGCACGTTGTTGCTGGACAACGGTTGCAAAGCGCAATTCGATTGGCTTGCGGCAACTCTTGCAGAAACGGACATACAAGAGCAACATCCATAGTGGAACTACTTAGGGTGATTCTCCACCAAAGGTCATTCCCAACATTACAGAGCCTTACCGGGCCAACAAGTTAAGTCATCACGGGTCGCGCCTGTGGAGATTCGACTCAAATGGCCGATCCTGTTGCTGTTTTGCCCTTGCCCGGGGGCACGATACCAGTTCGTTTCCGAGGCAAAGCCTGGTTCTTCAGGCTTCGCGGGACAGCCGCGGCAGGCCTGTTTCCTCTTCTGACCCTATCCTTTTCGGTGAGCACTGCGCTCGCCCAGTCGGTTCCTCCGGAGAACGTTCAGCCACCCACCCGCGAAGAAATTCAGCGTGGCGTAGCAGAAGGAACGCTCAATCGGAGTGGCCCGGTCACGGTTGACACATCCGAAGTCGAACGCGCGCCATGCCCTCTTGCTGCTCCCGATTTCGCCGGGATCCGCTTCAAGCTTTCGTCCGTCACCTTCACCGGCATGCAGGATCTTGCGGGGTTCGATCTGGCGGACAGCTACGCAGAGTTTGTCGGAGCGGAGCAGCCGGTATGGGTGATATGCGAGATTCGTGATCGCGCCGCGACCAAGCTGCGCCAGGCCGGATATCTCGCCGCGGTGCAGGTGCCGCCGCAAAAAATTGATGGAGGAACCGTCCGACTGGATGTGCTCCTTGCCCATCTCAAGCGCGTGCAGGTCAAAGGTGATGTGGGGCGGTCCGAACAGGCGCTCCTCAGGTACCTCCAGAAGCTGACCAGAGATCCCGTATTCAACACCCGTCGCGCAGAGCGTTACCTGCTACTGGCGAAGGACCTGCCTGGCATGGATGTGCGGCTGGCGCTTCGCCCGCTGGAAGGGTCGCCGGGCGAAGTCGTGGGCGAGGTTTCTGTGCGGAGGATGCCAGCCTATGCTGAAATCGGGTTGCAGAACTACGGCTCTCGCGCAGTCGGTCGGTACAGTGGACTTGCGAGGGTGCAGTTCAACGGGCTGACGGGGCTGGGCGATTCCACCACGGCGAGCTTTTTTGCCACCACCGACCTTCATGAGCAGAAGGTGCTTCAACTTGGCCACGAGATGCGGCTTGGAGGAGAAGGTTTCGCACTTCGGGGTGACTTTACGTACGGTTGGACCAATCCGACTGTGACGGACTCGCGGGCCGACTTTCATTCGAGGACACTGTCGGCATCGCTGGAGGGCAGCTTTCCGCTCGTCCGGTCACAGGCATACAACCTGTCGATTGCAGCAGGGGGACAGATATCCAACCAGGATCTCGACTTCGGCAGCATTCCGCTGAACCGCGATCGCTTGCGGGTGATCTACGCCAGGACCGAGGCCAGCGGTATCAGCCGACCGAGCCTGACAGGCCGCGACGGCTTCACGCCGTTCGAACCGCACTGGTCGTGGGGACTGACTCTAGAAGCCCGACAGGGGCTCGATGTCCTCGACGCCACCAAGGGCTGCGTCGGTGCCAATGCGCCCAGTTGCCGCGGCTTCGGAAAGGTTACTCCGAGCCGGATTGAGGGTACCGCAAAGGGCTTTGTCCTGCGAGCTTCTGGTGTTTTCGACTATCGTCCCGTGCGCAAGGTCACGCTCAGCATTCAGCCCCGTGCCCAATACTCGCCCGACAGGCTCCTTTCCTATGAGGAATTCTCCGGTGGCAACTACACCGTGGGCAGGGGCTATGATCCCGGTGCCGTGATCGGCGACAGCGGCGTTGGCGTGCGCGGCGAGATCCGGCTGGGATCGCTCTTGCCCAAGGTTGCCGGTGGCAGTGCTTTCCAGCCTTACGCCTTCGCCGATGCGGCGTGGGTGTGGAACAATGACGCCGCGTTCGACGGGATCGATCCGCAGAAGGTGATTTCGGTCGGCGGGGGCCTCCGAGCTGCAATCAAGGATTCCATTCGTCTGGATGCCGGCGTGGCGGTGCCCTTGCACGATCCACTGGGATTGGACGTCAAGGGCAAGGCCCGCTTCATGCTCAATCTTTCGTTCCAGCTCCTGCCGTGGAGGCTGTGATGGCCCGTTCGCCTGAAAGCACGAGTCCGAAAATGCGCAAACTATCCTTGGCCAAGCTCTTGTGCGGAATATCCTGCGGGGCAACATCGCTGGCGCTTGCGACTGCGCCCGCGCAGGTCCGCGCACAGGCGGTGCAGGGTACGGCAACGGTCCAGTTTGGCGCCAGTGCGCCGGTCTTCAACGGCACCAACACCGACACGATCTTTGTCAATGCGAACGAGGCCCTGATCGACTGGGCCATTACCAGTCCGTCCGGCGAGTTCCTGCCCGAAGGCATGACCCTGCGGTTCAACGCCGACACCGGCACGCCATTCACTGTCCTGAACCGCGTCACGGACACGGCGACGACTGGTCCACTCTCGATATCCGGAACAGTCTCTTCGGATCCGCTTGGCAGGATCTGGTTCTACAATGCCGGCGGTTGGGTCGTGGGGGCGAAGGGCGTCTTCAATGTCGGCAGCCTTGTGCTCACGTCGCTGCCCATCACGGTTGACCCGGTGACTGCTGAGGGTACTCGTCTGTATGGCGACAAGAACGAGATACGTTTCGGCGCTGCCCTCGATCCCAAGTCGTCCGTTACGATTCAGTCGGGCGCGCAGATCAACGCCACGCTGTTCAACAGCAGCTACGTTGCGCTGGTAGCGCCGCGGGTCGATCAGGCAGGCACAGTTCGGGTAAACGGTTCCGCCGCATTCGTTGCCGCAGAGGCGGCGACCCTGACGATCAACAACGGGCTATTCGACATCGTGGTCGATAGTGGGTCGACCGATGATACCGGGGTCTCCCATACCGGCAGCACCACATGGGCCGCAAACACTAACTCGACCGACGCAAACCACGGGGTTTACCTCGTTGCGGTTCCCAAGAACCAAGCGATGACCGCCATGGTCTCGGGACGGATGGGCTATGACAGCGCGACGACCGCCGAGGTGGTGGGTGGTTCGGTCGTGCTCTCGGCGGGGTACAATATTGCGTCGGGCGCTATCGATCCGAATACGATCGTGGTCAACGATGCTTCCCTTGTCGTCTCGAACCTCACGATCGGTTCCGAGGGATCGACCAACACGCTCGTCGGTCGTGCCAGCGGTGGCATTGAAATTGACGCGACCACTTCATCGACGGTCGTGAACGGCAGCGCCACATTTGACGCGCGCGGCGATCTGTCTGCCAAGATTGACAACGGCAATTTCGTTTCCGTCGATGGTGGGCTGTCGCTGGCATCGGCGAACGGCGCCAAGGCGGGCAACGTAGCGGTATCTGTGGCGGGAGAGGCGGGACTCTCCGTGAGCGGAGGCCTGAGTCTGACATCGACCGCGATCGGAGCGATCCAGACCGATCCAATGAACGGCGATGCGCTGTTGCCTGACACGGTCGGTGACGACGCCGTTGCGGGCAATGTCTCGCTGACGGTTACCAACGGCAGCGTCTTTGCGAGTTCGACCTCTTTGCTGAGCGACGCCACCTCGGGAGTCGGCGCTCTTTCGACAGGAAGTGCCACGTCGGGTTCAGCGGCAATCCAGGTTTCCGCTCCCGTCGGTTCGACCAGCAACAGTGTCTCGTTCGGTGACGTCACCATTTCGTCGACCGCGAGCCACGGCTTTTTCAGTG
The DNA here is from genome assembly GCF_001556015.1 of Novosphingobium sp. CCH12-A3. Classification (NCBI taxonomy): domain Bacteria; kingdom Pseudomonadati; phylum Pseudomonadota; class Alphaproteobacteria; order Sphingomonadales; family Sphingomonadaceae; genus Novosphingobium; species Novosphingobium sp. CCH12-A3. The sequence goes on from NZ_LSIA01000070.1 coordinate 35,280, forward strand.
GTCAGCAGGCGATCAGTGGCGGCAATGCCACATCGGGTGATGTATCCTTGTCGGTGTCCGGTGGTGCTTATGCATCGCGCTCACTCTCGCTCCATTCAGATGCGATCACCTACTCCGGCAGCGATCAGTCTCCACTTGATGCCACTGCTGGAGCGGTATCCGTCAGCTTTTCTGGCATCCCGACACGGTTTCAGACCGGTTCGATCAATGCGTCGAACTATGCCTCGGCCAGCGATGGAGGCATCGCTTCGCTCGGCAACGTGTCGCTGTCGTTGGACAATGCCAATCTAGCGACCTCAATCCTCACTAACGGGGGGAATTTCTCCAATTACATCAATCTTGGATCGAGTGCTTATGGCGATCTGATCGACCCGAACACGGTGTCGCTCAATCTTACAAATAACGCCCAGCTCGATACGGGCGGCGCCAGTGTGTATCTGTCGGCGAACGGCAGTAATGCTTTGGGAACACAGCGGTCGGCCAATATCTCGTTCGTCAACGACGCCAGCACGCTGCGTACCGGATATCTGAGCCTGACAACCGATGCGAGCTCTTACGAGAGCGGAGAGGACGCCCAGTCCGGCACTGTCACGGCGATCTTGCGCAACGGGTCTTCGGCAATCGTTGACTTCGGAGCGTCATTGCGCTCGCAGGCAAGCGGCGGGAGCGGTTTCGACGGCGGGAGCGGAACCGGTGGCGCAGTGGGCTTCACGCTCGCCGATTCATCCTATTCGGGTGACCTGACGATGCGTTCGATCGGGGGCGCAGGCCGAAGAGACGACGTAGCGGGGCTTTCGGGTGTCGGAACAGGCGGAGACGTCACTTTCACCCAGTCTGGCAAGACTTCATCGTTCACGGGGGCGCAGGTCACTGTGTCCAGTCTCGGCCAAGGCGGGGCAGCATTTGAATCCGCGCGCACCAGTCTTGGCGCTCAGGCGGGAGACGGCGCCAGCGGGGTCGGTGGAACGGCAACTTTCACCATTACGGATGGCACATTTGCGACGAGCACGCTCGACATCAGCGCAACAGGCGAAGGCGGCACTGGCCGGAACGTGGCCGGTGCGGGACCGGGCGCCGGTGGGCTCGGCCTTGGCGGATCGGCAGCGCTGAACGTCAGCGGCGGCTTGCTTTCCGTACCCAGTATCACTGTCACCGCATCAGGTTATGGTGGCGATGGAGCATACACGGACCTCGACATTGATGGCGGCGTTGGCGGCGCTGGCACCGGCGGTGATGCAACTGCAACTCTCACGTCCGGAACGATCCGCACGGATTCCCTTCTGGTTGAAGCCAATGGCAACACGCCGATTTCGGATCCGATTTACGGCGGTATCAGTTACTTCGGGAACGGCGGTTACGATTTCGGTGGAACGCTGCAACCGGGGCAGGGGGGACTCGGCACCGGCGGGGTGGCGCTCGTCACGATCAATGGCGGCTCGTTGTCAGCTACTGTTCCATATCGCGATACCCCGCCTCAGGTCGAGGTAAGGGCGATCGGCAATGGCGGGCTTGGTGGCTATTCCTTCGGATCAGGTACTCCCCAGTACTCAGGTCCCGGAGGAGACGGCGTTGGCGGAACTGCGACCATCAGATACCTCTCTGGCGTGTTCGATGCTGGGATCATCGCAGTCGATGCGACCGGCATTGGCGGACGTGCCGGAAACTTCATCAACGATGCCAATGATGCCTTTTTCGGAGGAAGTGGCGGCAGCGGCACCGGCGGCACGGCAACATTCGAGATTGCTGCCGACTTCGGCGCTTCCACGTCGCTCGACTATCTCCGCACAGTGACCCTATCCGCCGACGGTATCGGTGCCATTAGCGAAGCTGGGACGAACGGGGGCAATGGTGGCAATGGTACTGGCGGCATTGGTCGTCTTCTGGTTGGCGCGGGCACGACGGCACTTGGCGATCTCACCATAACCGCCGAAGGCAGGGGTGCCGCGGGTGGTGATGGGCAATCCGGCGGCAATGGCGGACAAGGCGGTTCGGGCATTGGTGGTCGGGTCGAGGTGGCTTCCGGGGGATCCGGTACAGGACTAACCGTAACCGGTGCAGCATTGTCTGCGGCAGGCGTCGGCGGCAACGGCGGCAACGGCGGAGCCGACGCCGCTGGCGCAGGTCTTGGCGGAGATGGCGGCGAGGCCATAGGCGGAGAGGTTGCGTTCGCCGCAGCAAACCTCGGAACGCTGACGGTTTCGGGCCCCGCGATAGAAGCCTCCGGTCGAGCCGGAAATGGCGGGCTTGGTGGAAACTCTGCATTGTTCGGCGGCGTCGCACAAGGCGATGGCGGCAATGGGGCGGACGGTTCGGGTGGCGCCATAACCGCAACTGCGTCGGGTGGCGGCAGCCTGGCATTCGATGGCCTGACCATGATCGCTAGCGGCCTCGGCGGTGCTGGCGGTGGCCGCGTCGATGCCAGCAGCAGCGGCACGCCCGGACCCTCGGTCGGCGGCACGGGCGGCCGCGGTCGCGGCGGCCTGATTGCTCTCACTTCCACGGGGGCCAATTCGAGCATTTCTCTCGGTAGCTTGACGGCGACCGTTGACGGCACCGGCGGTGCTGGTGCGGATGGAGCCGGATATTCCGCTTCGGGTGACGGCACTGCTGGCAGCGCGGGCGGTGACGGTTCCGGCGGCGTCTTCAACCTGCTTGCTGACCTCGAAGGCTCTATCGCAATCGCCGAAACCGATGGCGGACTGGCGGTTTCAACTTCGGGCTTTGGCGGCAACGGCGGGCGAGGCGTGGATGCAACTGGATCGAGCGGCGGTTCAGGGGGCAACGGCGGCGCTGGCGGTGCAGGTTCAGGAGGAACAATAGGACTATCGGCCAATCGGCTTGGCGAGGCGTCACTTGGATTGTTTGGCGGCACGACACTCACCGCGAGTGGTGTCGGTGGCTTGGGCGGTGCGGGCGGCAATGGTGCGTCGGCCAGCGAAGCCGGGGTCGCGGGCGGCAATGGCGGCAATACCGGACTTGCGCAGGCTGGAGCCGGTGGCGCAATCACCATGGGCGCAGAGGGTGGGAAGCTAAGCTTCGGCGATTTCGTCGCCACGGCGGCAGGCACTACCCGGTTCAGAAACCTGGCGGGGACGAGTGGCACTGGGCCCGGCGGATCGGGCAATCCCGGAACGTCCAGTGTCGTTCCCGCCACGGGGGGAACAATCGCATTTTCTGCAAGCGACGATAGCGGCGGTGGTCTTGGACAGATTTCTGCCCTCGACGTAACGGCAGATGTCACGAGCAGACAGTTCTTCGTCAATTTCGGTTTCGGCTTTAACCAGGCACCGGGTAGCATCTCGCTGTCGAACTCCGCGACTGCCGCCGGTGGTGGCCTGCATTTCACCAGCTTCACCGGCGAAGCGTCCGGCTTTCCTGCAAGCCTGGATCCAACGATCGGCATTGCGGTCACCGGCGGGACAATCGCGGTCGATTCAGAGCTGACCCTGCTCTCCGGCGGCAACATTGCAATTACGCTAGCCGACGGTGCATCGCTCGCCGCAGACACTGCGTATGTGCAAAGTGATACCGGCATCGTTGTGACCGGCGAGGGCAATGGCCGCTTCTCTGCCGGGGCGATCAGGCTCTCGTCATTCGACACCATCGATATCGTCAGCAATGCCTGCACCGCAGCGGTCTGCCGCCTAATCGAGGCGAGCAGCAATCTCGACGTGGACGCATCAAGCGATTTCAGTCTTGTCGGTCCGGCCGAATTGGCCGGTCTCGGCAATCTCACCGTCTACGCTGGCGGAAACATCACTGGCGATGCTGGCAGCGGATACTATTCGAATGGCAACGTAGCCGTTCGCGCCGGGAATGACGCCACGATCCGCAATATCTCCGGCACGAACGTCATAGCCGAGGCTGGCGCTCTGCTCGACGGAGATTACTTTTACGTCGATGGCTTGCTGACTCTCGGAGAGGCCTCGGGCGGCGGCCGCTTCAACGCTTCGGGCAGTCTCGATCTCAACAGCGGCGGAACCGTCCTGACTCTGGATGGCACTGCTTTCACAGCCGGAGCGGGCATCGGAGTTCGGTCCGGTAATGATATCCTGATTGGCAGGAACAACAGCTTCCTCGCCAACGCCGGGCCATCGTCAGTCCCCGAACGGTTGGTCTTTGCAGCCGGCGGTCAGCCGATAAGTTACGACCTCTTGCCCACCAACATCGCTGTCCTTTCAATCGGGGCAGGCTCGGCAATTGATGCTGGCACGGGCGGTATCGAGATTTCGGGTGCCGCCATCGATGCTCGGCTGGCCAGCTTTGCCGGAGCATCGTTCCGCGCGGATGTCACAGGAGCGATTTCGGGGTCGTCGATCCGCCGGAACGATGGCGATACGCTTGATGCCGATTGCCTTGAGGGCGCAATCTGCATCGACGATGTGAACGCCGCTGACTTCGTCAGCATCGGTGACGGAGATTTCAAGGCTTTCGATATCCGCTCCAACGGCGCGATATCCGGCAAGTCCGTCGTGCTTTACGCGACCAGTGACATAGCGATCGGCGGGCCGGAGCTTGTAGCGCAGATCGCGGCGGTCGATGGCCTTTCGATCACGTCCCAGCAAGGCGGCATCGCTCTCCTTGGCGGTTCCACGCTGCAAGGCGGTTTCGTCAGTCTGACAGCCGCTGCCAATCTGTCGGGCACGGGGAATATCGAAGCAACGGTCAGTGACATCGGTCTCTCGATCGGTGCTGACATCGATGCCGCTTCTCTCGTTGCTGCACGTGAGCTGACTTCAGCCGTCGATGTCGGCGGTGAAACCGAGGGAACCTTTGATGCTGCCGGTGCGCTGCGCACAGGCATTCTCTCGCTTGGGGCAACAAGCGCAGTTTCAGCTGCGGCCGAGATCCGCATCGGCACCCTCACATTGGCGGGCCTTGATGGCACCTTCGATGCGGCAACGTCGCTTCACGTGGGTTCGGCGTCCGATGTGGGCAATCTGTCCCTCACTGCCGGGACTGCGGCCACGTTCGGAGATCTGGTTGTCGACGGCGATCTGTCGATCGATACACAGGCAATCGAAGGCACGAGTGCGAGGGCGGGTGGTCTGCTTGCCATCACCGGCGATAACCTTGTTGCTGATCAACTGGAGGCGGCGGGCGACGTGACGCTGACCGTGACCGACACGGCAACGCTGGGCACGGTCACCTCGAGTGGCGGTTCGGTGTTCA
>NZ_LSIA01000071.1:0-55131 GCF_001556015.1 Novosphingobium sp. CCH12-A3
CAACTCCGACGGTCGGGGGCGCTGGAACCTCTCGGTGTTCCACACCGTGCGCTTCCAGCAATCGGTGCAGATCGCGTCGGGTGGAGCCGTGCTTAACCTTCTGGATGGCGATGCCATCAGCGGGAGCGTGGCGCGCCATTCGCTCGAGATGGAGGGCGGCGGATTCTATCGCGGGTTCGGCCTGCGCTTCAGTGGCAATTACACTGGCGGGCCGGGTTCCACAACTCTCAGGTTCGCGCCGATCGCGACATTCAACCTGCGCCTTTTCGCTGATTTGGGCAGAAAGGCGAAACTGGTGGAGCAGGTGCCGTTCCTGAAAGGCTCGCGCGTGTCTCTGTCTGTCGACAACGTGTTCAACGCTCAGCAGCGGGTCACTGACGATAGCGGGGCGGTGCCACTGCGCTATCAGCCGGGGTATCAGGATCCGCGCGGCCGGGTGTTCGAGATCGAGTTCCGCAAGCAGTTCTGACGGTTCAGACGATCCGGCTCTTGCCTTGAACCCAGGCCCGGGCGCGTTCCTTGTGGCGTTCGCGCTCGGTCTGCTCGAAGTTGTCGGAAAAGTGCCTGAGGGCGATGACTTGCGACAGGGGCAGTTTCTCCTCGAACATCACGCCGCAACGGCCATAACGGGCCCAGCGAATCTGGCCGAAGGCTTCGATATGTTCACATTGCAGGATCGCTGAAGCGCCGACCGGGGGCAAGCCTTCCTCAGGGATAAGGGCGGCTCCGGTAGCCGAGAGATCTTCGAGTATGCAGGACTGCACGCTTGTCAGGAGGATCAGGCGTGCGGGCAGATGCAGGCGAACGCGAGCGTCGCTACGCCGCCCCTGAGGAATGGCGCTTGCGCTCGTTCCAGCCCTGCCAAATGGTTGACCGATCATGTGAGGCTTGTCGCGCAACGGCGCTAATACTGCCAAAACGGACCATGCGGGAAAACCCTGATGACTTTGGGGAAACCGGCCACCTTGCCATTGCGCCGCGCGCTTCAGCGACTATTTGCAGGGGGACGCCATGGCCCGCACGCCCGCCCCTCCACCCGACCGCGATACCGAGCGCTTCCACGAAGATCGCGCGTCCACCACCGTGCGCGGAGCGGACAAGCCGGACATTGAACTGGGCGTGTCGGTCATCCGCGATACGGTGAACACGCTGCGGCCCAAGCCCGGCGTCTACCGCATGCTCGATGCGCGCGGGGACGTGCTATATGTGGGCAAGGCACGGGCGCTGAAGAACCGCGTTGCGAATTACACACAGGTGGATCGCCTGCCCAACCGCCTGCGCCGCATGGTCAGCCAGACGCGCAGCATGACGATTGTCACAACCAATTCCGAAGCCGAGGCGCTGCTGCTTGAAGCACAGCTGATCAAGCGCTTCCGCCCGCCCTACAACGTGCTGCTGCGCGATGACAAATCGTTCCCGTTCATCCTTTTGCGCGGCGATCACGCGTTCCCGCGCATCCAGAAGCACCGGGGTGCGCGCAAGGCCAAGGGCAATTATTATGGCCCCTTTGCCAGCGCTGGCAGCGTCAACACCACGATCAACGCGTTGCAGAAGCTGTTTCTTCTTCGAAGCTGCAACGACGGCTTCATGGCGCGGCGTGACCGGCCTTGCTTGCTCTACCAGATCCGCCGTTGTTCGGCCCCTTGCGTCGACCGGATCAGCTCGGAGGACTACGGCGAACTGGTCCGGCAGGCGAAGGATTTCCTCGGCGGCAAATCAAGCGCCGTCCAGCGCGAGATCGAGGCGCAGATGCAGGAGGCGGCAGAGAACCTTGACTTCGAGCGCGCCGCGATGCTGCGCGATCGCTTGCGCGCCGCCACCTTCATCCAGGGCAGCCAGGCGATCAATGCCGAAGGGGTCGGCAATGCCGATGTCTTCGCCATGGCGGTCAAGAGCGGGCAGGTTGCGGTGCAGGCCTTCTTCATCCGTGGCGGGCAGAACTGGGGCCACCGCGCCTTCTTCCCCAGCCACACCGAGGGCCTGTCGGAGGAAGAGGTAATGACCAGCTTCCTCGCGCAGTTCTACGAGGAAGTGCCGCCGGCGCGCCTGATCCTGGTTGATCGCGAGCTGCCCGAGGCTGCGCTGCTGGCCGAAGCCCTGTGCGAGGGCGCGGGCGGCAAGGTCGAGATCTCGGTGCCACAGCGCGGCGACCGGCGCCGGTTGATGGAGCAGGCACAGCGCAACGCGGTGGAATCGCTCGACCGCCGCATGGCCGAAAGCGGCACCAAGGCCAAAGTCATGCGCGAGCTGGCCGAGTTCCTCGAGCTGCCGGAAGTGCCGCAGCGCATCGAGGTCTACGACAACAGCCACATTCAGGGCACCAATGCCTTGGGTGCGATGATCGTCGCGGGGCCGGAAGGCTTCGTGAAGGGCCAGTACCGCAAGTGGAACATCAAGACCGCGCAGACCAACGACGACTTCGGCATGATGCGCGAAGTGATGACCCGCCGCTTCGGCAAGGTGCAGGAGGAAGATCCGGATCGCGAAAGCGGCATGTGGCCCGACCTCGTTCTGATCGACGGCGGCAAGGGGCAAATGTCGGCGGTGAAGGAAGCACTGGGCGAGCTTGGTATCGAGGACGTGCCGCTGATCGCGATTGCCAAGGGCCCCCACCACGGGCGCGAAGGGCGCGAGGTGTTCCACTTCCCCGACGGGCGCGAGAAGATGCTTCCCGTGAACTCTCCGGTGCTGTTCCACCTCCAGAACATGCGCGACGAGGTCCACCGCTTCGCCATTGGCGCACACCGCGCCAAGCGGAGCCGGGCGATTACTGCAAGTCCGCTGGACGAAATCCCCGGCATCGGCCCGGCGCGCAAGCGCGCGCTGCTGCTGCACTTCGGCACGGCGGGCAAGGTGCGCGCCGCCAGCCTTGATGATCTGCAGCGGGCACCGGGCGTCAGCGCGGCAGTGGCGCAAACCGTCTATGACTTCTATCATCCCAATGGGTAGAGGATGGAGGCAAGGATGGCAGACCAGCGCAGGGGATGGAGCGACGAGGCCGTGCGCCGGATCGAGGCGGACTTCAACCGCTCTGCCGACACCCACCTGATCCGAGTCGAACTGCCCAAGTTTCCGGGGATCACGCTTTATCTCAAGGACGAGAGCGTCCACCCGACCGGCAGCCTCAAGCACCGCCTGGCGCGCTCGCTGATCCTCTATGGCCTGTGCAACAACCGCATCGGGCCCGGCACGTTGCTGGTCGATGCCACCAGCGGTTCGACCGCCGTTTCCGAGGCTTATTTCGCCAAGCTGATCGGCCTGAAATTCGTGGCTGTCATCCCGCGCAGCACCTCACCTGCGAAGATCGAGGCCATCCGCTTCCATGGCGGCGATGTTCACATGGTTGACAGCGCGAGCGAGATGTACCCTGCGGCAGAGCGACTTGCCGCCGAAGCGGGCGGACTGTTCCTTGATCAGTTCACTTACGCTGAACGGGCAACCGACTGGCGCGGCAACAACAACATCGCGCAGTCGATCTTCCAGCAGATGGCGCGCGAGGACCATCCGGTGCCGGCCTGGATCGTCTGCGGGGCAGGGACGGGCGGCACTTCGGCCACGCTTGGCCGCTTCATCCGCTATGGCCGATATCCGACGCGGCTTTGCGTGGCCGATCCCGAAGGCTCCGTCTTCCATCGTCACCATGCCGATCGTAGCGTGACAGCACCGCCGCAGGGTGCGTGCTGCCTGATTGAAGGCATCGGCCGCCCACGCGTCGAACCTTCCTTCGTGCCGGAGGTGATCGATCGCATGATCGCCGTGCCGGATGCTGCTTCGATCGGTGCAATGCGTGCCATCGCCACGCGGATCGGCAGGCCAGTGGGCGGCTCGACCGGAACGAATATCCACGCCTGCCTGCAGCTGGTCGAAGAGATGGCGGCTGCGGGTGAGGCGGGATCGATCGTAACGATTCTGTGTGATTCGGGCTTGCGCTATGCCCAGACCTATTACGACGATCAGTGGCTGGAAGCGCAGGGCTTACATTGGCGCGAATTTGGCCAAAAGGCGACACACTTGCTTAATTAAAGCAGGATATACGCAAAAACACTATTGACGCATCGGTAACCTATTCTGTTTGGAGCGGTTTCAGGCTGCTGCTGTCTGTTGTCTACAGAAGTTGCATCGAATATGGATGAAGCCGGGGGGCTAGTGGCATGGTGGGGCTGAATTTGCGCAAGGCAGCGCTTCCGCTGGCAGCGGGTCTGCTGCTGAGCGTTTCTGCTCCTGCGCATGCGCAATCCGCCAATGGAGTCGGGTCGCCCTTTGAACTGGCTTTCTGGCAGTCGGTGGCAGGAAGCGATGATCCGGCGGTCTATGATGCCTATCTGCAGCAGTACCCTGCCGGTACCTTTGCCGGATTGGCGCGAGCGAAACTTGCCACCTTGCGCAAGGCTCCGATTTCGCCTGCTGCAGTCGCGCCGGTGGCCGCTCCAGCCGTTGCGCCGGTTGCGGCGCCTGCGGCTCAACTGACGCCGGCTGTGGCGACGGTGGTGTCGCAGTCGGCTCCGCCGTCCGCGCCGCCAACGCTTGTCGCTGCAACTGCGCCAGTGGCCGCGCCTGTGCCGATGCAGAGCCCCGCGGAACCAAAGCCAGCAGTGGTTGCAGCGCCCAAGGCTGCCACTGCCGAAGCCTCGGACGTGACCAGTGATGCGAACCTGCTGCTCGAACTCGCGAGGTCGCAGGAAGTTGGCGGCGGCACGGACCGGGTCGCTGCCGCAAATGGCTTTGCCTTGCCCGCGCGGCCAGTCCTGACCGAAATTGCCGACCTGTCCTTGCCAACCTCGTTCTGCTCGGCCGAACAGCGCAATGCGTTCTACGAGACCCGCTACAAGCCGCACCTCGATCTTGCCCGTGCCAACAATGATGCGGCCATTGCCCATATGCAGAAGCTGCAGCAGGCCTATGACAGTTTTCAGCTGTCCCGCGATCCTTCGCCGATGAATGCCCTGGCGGCGGAAGCCAGCTCCTACCAGCAGCAGGTCGCCGCTGCCGCCTACGCGCGTCAGGCTGCGGTGGTTCGCCAGTTCGACCAGCTCATGGCCTTGCCGATAACGGCCTGCCAGATTGCGACGGCGACGAAGTGAGGCGCGCGGTGGAACTGGGAATGGCTGGCGTGCTGCTTGCAGCAACCCCGGCCCATGCCGCAACCTGCCTTGACCGTGAAACCATCACTGCGGCGCGCGTTCACGAATTCGAGACGATGATGATGGCGGTAACCCTGCGCTGCAAGGCGATCGGCACCGATATCGGGCCGGTCATCGAAGCCATGATGGGCACGCACCGCCCGATCTTTGCGGCGGCGGACCGGCGCATGCGCGCGTTCTTCGCGCCGCAGAAGCGGGCGTACGAAAGCTATTCCACGCAACTTGGCAACCGCTATGGCGGGGGCGCGACTGACACTGCCAACTGTCACCGTTTCGAGAAAGTCGCCCGGGAACTCGCCGGCAAACCCGGTGTGACGTCGCTCGGACGGGTTGTCTTCGCAATGATCGACAAGCCCCGCATCGTCGGCGCCGTCTGTGCCAAGCCCTGATCAGTCGGCAGACGTCTTCCGCTCGATCGGTCGAATCAGGCCTTCCTGCGCCACGCTGGCGACAAGACGGCCATCACGCGTGTAGATCCGTCCGCGATTGAAACCGCGCGCGCGCCCTGCCCAGGGACTGTCGCACGCATAGAGCATCCATTCGTCCGCGCGGAACTCGTCGTGGAACCAGATCGCATGATCGAGGCTCGCCCCCATCAGGTTGCCTTTCGACCAGCTGATGTCGTGCGGGAGGGTGGACGTGCCAAGCAAGGTCATGTCGCTGGCATAGGCCAGGACCGCACGGTGGATGCGGGGATCATCGGGCAGGGCGCCAACCGAGCGGAACCAGGTGTGCGCACGCGGTTCTTGCGGTCCATTGTTCATCCAGTGCCGGGCCTCGATGGGGCGCAGCTCTATCGGCCGCGGCTGCAGCATTTGCTGGCGCTGCTTCTCGGGCATCTTTGCGGCATAACGCAGGCGCAACTCGCTCTCGCTGGCAAGGTCGTCCGGCCCCACGACCAGGGGCATCGGCTCTGCATGGTGTCGCCCGTCTTCGCGCCGGTGGAACGAAGCGACCATGTTGAGAATCGGCTTGCCCAGCTGGCTGGCGACCACCCTGCGGTTCGAAAAGCTGCCGCCATCGAGGTCACGCTCGACCTTGAAGTCGATCTCGTGATCCTCGTTTCCGCCGCGCAGAAAATAGGCATGGAGCGAATGGACGGGGCGGTCGGCGGGGACGGTGCGTTCTGCACTTGCCAAGGCTTGCCCGATCACCTGGCCGCCGAACACGCGGCCGACGCCGCCGATCTTGCGACGACCCTCGAAGCGGTCGCCGCCGTGGTCCTTCACGTCGAGAAGGTCGAGCAGTCTTTCGACGAGTTCCTGCGGTGTCGGATTTTCAGAGTCGGTCATGCGAACGCGATGGACGTGGCTGCCGTTTACGTCAACGGGATCAATTCAGCGCAAGCCACGCGCCTTGGCATAGACCCGCCAGCACAGCGCCTTGGCGCGATTGCCATTCGGCCAGCGGCCGGGCGGGCGTGGCTTCATGCCAAACTTGCGCAGCAACCCGTTGAAGGCGCGCGCGTCTGCTTCGGCAAAACTCCATTCTGATCGCCAGGTGATCGAGAGGGAAACCGAGGGCTGCGGGCCGTTGCGTACAAAATGGGGCGACATCACCGGCACGTAGAGCGCCTCGCCCGGGGACAGCGACCAGTCCTTGCCGCCGCCGAGCAATTCATCGCGCCAGAACAGGTCTCGCCCGCCGCCGGTGTGATAGGTCTCGTGCGTTTCGTCCGGGGCAAAGCGGGCATCGCCTGCCGGAAACATCGTCATGACCTTCGACCCCATCACCTGAAGGAGGATGTTGTGTTCGGGGTCGAAGTGATAGGGTGTCACGCCGCCCGGGCTGGTCACGAAGATGAAGCCCTGCGGTTTCAGCATTGCGCCCGTGCGCTGTTCGATGACCGGGCGCAATTCGTCGAGCAGGCTGTCGAGAAGCTCCGCATAGGCGGGGATCTGCTCGATATTCTTGAGAGCCGCCCAGCTGCCGGTGGATGCGATGTTGCGGATCGTCTCGCCGATACCAATGCCGTTGGCGGGAGCTTTTTCCCCGTTGAGCCCCAATGGCAAGGCCGCACGATTGTATTCGACCGAGCGGTCCGGCAGCGCCTCGCCAAGGATAGCGAGGGCATCGGGATGCATCAGCGGGTGCATGCCCAGCCGGTGGACCAGCTTGTGCGGCACTTCCGGATAGGAGGCGGCGAAAGCGGCGCGCGAGGTCTCGTCGAAAGCGTCGAGAGGCGCGGCTCCGCCAGCGAAGGCAATCGGTTTGTTCATCGGCTCAGTCCGACAGGGTTGCGCCCCAATTCGAGCGACAGGAGAGTTTCGAAGAGCCTGCGCCGGATACTGCCGCCGATGGCAACCGAAATGCGTCCGATCGGCCGGCGTTCGGTCCAGAGGCTGTCGATCATCGGATGATCGGGGGCGGCGCAGCTGTCGCACCAGCTGATGTCCGGTCGCGACAGGAGTGCGAGGTTCTCGCGCTGCAACAGGACGCCGGGAGAAAAGCGCGCGAAATCCTCGTCGAAGGCGGTCTTGTAGGAGAAGCTGCCGGGCGGCGTCAGGAAATTGGCGAGCATTGCGATGGGGCGCCCGTCAAGCGTCAGCGCCAGGCGCTCCAGCCTGCCAATCCCCGCAGCTTCGACAAGCGCCTTGCGGAACAGCGATTCCGTCGTGGACGCACAGGCCATTGCGCTGCCACTGGTGCCTTTCCAGCCGCGCCTTTCAAGCAGGAGAAACTGCTCGACCCAGCTTTCGAGATCCGTGGCATCCAGCTGTCGTTCGAAGGCCAGCGTGCCCTGTTCGGCCAGGCGCGCGTGCTGGCGACGCAACTCCTTGCGTTTCTTGCCGGTCAGCGCGCGCTCGAGGTAAAGATCCGGCGAAAGCGCCGAATGCAGCATGGCCCGTCGTTCGCGCATGACGAGCGCAGACTTGCGGCCCTGCAGTTCGGACAGTTCGAACAACGCCGCGGTCAATGGCTGTTCCAGAGGCATTGCGGGCAGGTGCAGGAACAGAGCCTGTTCGCGTGTCGCCGCTTCGTCGGCCCAATGCAACAGCGCTTGCCAGAACACTCTCTCGCAGCCGGCCCGAACCAAGGGCACGCCCAGAAAGGCGTTGGGATGCAGCCAGCTCGCCAAGTGCGGCAGCGGCCAACGCCCATAGCGGCGCGGCCTGGTCAGCGGCATCAGCGCGGCCAGTTCGCCACCAATCTCGACGGTCAGCAAGCGCTTGGTCCCCTGGGGATCGAAGGCTTCGAGCGAGGGTATGAGATACCAGGGTTCAAAGAAGGGATTGGGGGTCGAGGCACTCTCGGCCAGCGCCTGCCACTGCGCCGGTCGTCCGTCGACCGTCCACTCGCGCCAAGGCCGCACCGTTGCCACCGCCGCGCTCGGCGGACAGAAGGAACTGGGCGTGCTTGCCGTGGTGAATGTCGCGACGTTCAAGTTCTCGGGTCTCCGCCACCGGCCTTAGGTGGAATGCCCGAAAACTCGGTTAACAAGCCAGCAAAGAAATACCCCGCCCGGATTGCTCCGGACGGGGCATCCTCTCCCCAACTTGGGCGTTGGCTCCTTAACCCACGGCGTTGCTTGCAAGAGCTGCGAGCAGCAGCAGAGCTACGATGTTGGTTATCTTGATCATCGGGTTCACGGCAGGGCCAGCGGTGTCCTTGTAGGGATCGCCCACGGTATCACCCGTGACAGCGGCCTTGTGGGCGTCCGAGCCCTTGCCGCCGTGGTTGCCGTCCTCGATGTACTTCTTGGCATTGTCCCATGCGCCGCCGCCCGATGTCATCGAGATGGCAACGAACAGACCGCCGACGATCACGCCCAGCAGCAGGGCGCCAAGGGCGGCAAAGCCGTTGGCCTGACCGGCCACCGCTGCGATCACGAAGTAGACCGCGATCGGTGCCAGCACCGGCAGTAGCGAAGGCACGATCATTTCCTTGATCGCGGCCTTGGTGACGAGGTCCACCGTGCGGGCATAGTCAGGCTTCGAGGTGCCCGCCATGATCCCCGGATTGTCGCGGAACTGGTCACGCACGTCGATCACCACGTCGCCCGCCGCGCGGCCCACAGCGGTCATGCCCATCGCGCCGAACAGGTACGGCAGGAGCGCGCCGAGCAGCAGCCCGACGATGACATAGGGGTTTTCGAGGCTGAAGCTGACCGCGAGGTTCGGGAAGAACTCCCTGAGGTCGGTGGTGTAGGCCGCGAAAAGGACAAGCGCGGCAAGGCCGGCCGATCCGATTGCATAGCCCTTGGTTACGGCCTTGGTGGTGTTGCCCACCGCGTCCAGTGCGTCGGTCTTGTCACGGACCGAATCGTCGAGGCCCGCCATTTCGGCGATGCCACCGGCGTTGTCAGTCACTGGACCATAGGCGTCCAATGCCACGACCATGCCGGCCAGCGCCAGCATCGCGGTTGCCGCATAGGCAATGCCGATCAGCCCGGCGAGCTGGTAGGCAATGATGATGCCGGCACAGATCACGATCGTCGGCATCGCGGTCGATTCAAGGCTGATGGCCAGACCCTGGATGACGTTGGTGCCGTGGCCGGTTTCCGACGATTTGGCGATCGAGCGCACCGGGCGATAGTTGGTACCGGTGTAATACTCGGTGATCCAGATGATCAGGCCGGTGATGACGAGGCCGAGCAGCGAGCAGTAGAACAGCACGCGGCCGGTGAAGGTCACCGTGTTGTCGAGGATGGTGTAGCTCATCGCGGTTTCCATGTCGCCCAGCGCATAGGAAATCGCCCACCAGATCGCACCGATGGAGAGGACGGCGGTGACAAGGAAGCCCTTGTACATCGCACCCATGATGTTGTTGGAGGAGCCGAGCTTGACGAAGTAGGTGCCGATGATCGAGGTGACGATGCAGACGCCGCCGATCAGCAGCGGCAGGGCCATCATCGCGCCGAGCGCATCGCCCAGGCCCTTGAGCAGCAGTGCGGTCAGCACCATGGTTGCGCCAACGGTCACGACATAGGTTTCGAACAGGTCGGCGGCCATGCCAGCGCAGTCGCCCACATTGTCGCCCACGTTGTCGGCGATGACGGCCGGATTGCGCGGATCGTCTTCGGGGATGCCTGCTTCGACCTTGCCGACGAGGTCGGCGCCGACGTCTGCCGCCTTGGTGAAGATACCACCGCCAAGACGCGCGAAGATCGAGATCAGCGAAGCACCGAACGCGAGCGCGACGAGGCCGTCGACCACGGTGCGATCATCGCCGCCCACGGTGTAACCGGCGATGTCGGTCAGGTAGTGGTAAAAAACCGCGATGGCGAGCAGGGCGAGGCCTGCCACCAGCATGCCAGTGATTGCGCCCGCACGGAAAGCGAGGGTCAGGCCGGCCTGCAGGCCGTTCTGTGCCGCCGCAGCCGTGCGCACGTTGGAGCGGACCGAGATGTTCATCCCGATGAAGCCCGCAACCCCCGAAAGCACGGCGCCGATCACGAAGCCGGTGGCTGAGATTGCGCCCAGCGTTGCGGCAATGATCACGGCGACGACCACGCCGACGATCGCGATGGTGGTGTACTGGCGCTTGAGGTAGGCCTGCGCGCCTTCCTGAATGGCGGCGGCAATTTCCTGCATCTTGGCGTTGCCCGCCGGTGCGCCGAGCACCTGACGGCTGGTCACGAAGCCATAAACGACGGCAAGCAACCCGAGTATTATCGATAATACGACTAGGTTCACGTTGGCATCCCCCTTTATGTCCGGTGCCACGAGTGGCCCGTCCCCGTCGTTGCGGGTGGGGGGAAGCTATCGTTTTATTTCTGCCCCGCAAGCCCTTCCATGACCTTGGCCAAGGGCTTTTTAATCGTGCATATAACCCAGATTGCCATGCGGCACTGCACCATCGATGATTACAGGTGATGATGTCGCCGCCTGCGCCACCCCGATGCGAAGGGCGGCGACTGGTGCAGGTAACCCCGGGGGGAGCGTGAACAGCAGTTCGTAATCGTCGCCCCAGCGCATTGCATCGTCGCGACGGCTGTCGGGCAGGGCGGCAGGGAAGGGCACACTCTCGCTGGCAATGGCGAAGGTCACGCCGCTGGCCTGTGCCATGCGCGCCGCATCGATCAGCAGGCCGTCAGACACGTCCATCATCGCGGTTGCCAGTGGGGCAAGTGTCCGGCCTTCGGCAAGGCGAGGCAAGGGCCGCCGGAAAGTGGTGCTATCGCGGCCGGTTCCGTCGCGCAGTGCTTCGAACCCCAGCATCGCCGCACCAACCGGCCCGGTAAGCCAGAGGGTGTCGCCCACCTTTGCCCCGCTGCGCGAAGGTACGGGTGAACAGGTCGCTCGTCCCAGCGCGGTCAGTCCAAGGCTGCGGGGCCCGTTGCCGCTGACAGTATCGCCTCCCAGCAAGGGCACGCCAAACGCCTGCAATGCCTCGCCAAGTCCGGCAACAAAGCGCGTGTCCTCCTCGCCCAGCGTGAAGCCCAGCAGCACACCCACCGGTTCGGCCCCCTTGGCTGCCAGGTCGGACAAGTTGGTTGCGACGAGTTTCCAGGCCACGTCCGCCATGTCCTGTCCCGGCAGCCAGTGTACGCCTTCGACCATCATGTCATGGGTCAGCACCAGCGTCTCGCCGCCGAACGGCAATACCGCGCAGTCATCAGCCAACCCGCGGGCGGCGGGGTGCAGGGCCAGCTTGCGCATGGCCGCAATCAGGTCGGATTCCTTGCTCACGCCCGGTCTATGGGGCGCGCTGGCGAACCGCACAAGTCCGCTTGACCAGCACCATTTCGCCCCTTAATCGTTCGATTAAAGATGTATCGAGAGGAGTCGGAACACATGGCAACAGCCTATATCGTCGACGCAGTACGCACGGCTGGAGGACGTCGCGGCGGACGGCTTGCAGGCGTTCACCCCGTCGATCTCGCCGCGCGCAGCCTGGATGCCATCATCGCTCGGACCGGCATTGACCCGACTGCCGTCGATGATGTGATCATGGGCTGCGTCACCCAGGCCGGACAGCAGGCGATGCAGGTCGGCCGAAATGCCGTGCTCGCCTCGAAGCTGCTGCCGCAATCGACGCCGGCCGTTACCATCGATCGCCAGTGCGGTTCTTCGCAGCAGGCGATCCAGTTCGCCGCGCAGGCGGTGATGTCGGGCGTGCAGGACGTGGTGATCGCTTCGGGCGTGGAAAGCATGAGCCGGGTGCCGATGGGCTCGAACGCCACGTTCCACATGAAGGAGGGCCTTGGCCACTACAAGTCGCCGGGTCTGGACGAGAAGTATCCGGGGATCATGTTCTCGCAGTTCATGGGCGCGGAAATGATCGTCAAGAAGCACGGGTTCTCCAAGGATGACCTCGATCGTTTTTCGCTGAACAGTCACCAGAAGGCTATCGCCGCGACGAACGCGCAGGCTTTCGCTAATGAGATCGTGCCGGTCGAAATCGAGACTCCTGAAGGCCCCGCCATGCACACCGTGGACGAAGGGATCCGCTTCGATGCCACGCTCGAAGGCATTGCCGGAGTCAAGCTGCTCAGCCCGGAAGGTTCGCTGACCGCCGCCAGCTCCAGCCAGATCTGCGACGGTTCCAGCGCTGTGCTGGTCGTCTCGGAAGCCGCACTGAAGGCGCACGGGCTCACCCCGTTGGCGCGCATCCACAACCTTACCGTGACTGCGGGCGATCCGGTGATCATGCTCGAAGAGCCGCTCTTCGCGACCGACCGTGCGCTGCAGCGGGCCGGGATGAAGATCTCGGACATCGACCTTTATGAAGTGAACGAAGCCTTCGCGTCGGTGCCGATGGCCTGGCTCAAGCACACCGGGGCAGACCCCGAGAAGCTCAACGTCAATGGCGGCGCCATTGCGCTCGGTCACCCGCTGGGCGCTTCGGGTACGAAGCTCATGGCCACGCTCGTCCACGCGCTGCGCGCCCGCGGCGGCAAGTACGGTCTGCAGACGATGTGCGAAGGTGGCGGCGTTGCCAACGTCACCATTATCGAAGCTCTTTGATTTTTCAGCCCTTTAGAGAGGATAATTCGCAATGAAGCTCGACAATACCGTTGCCGCCGTGGTCACCGGCGGCGCTTCCGGCCTCGGCGCTGCCACCGCCCGGGCGCTTGCCGCCAAGGGCGTGAAGGTCGCCATCTTCGATCTGCAGAAGGAAAAGGGCGAGGCCGTGGCTGCCGAGATCGGCGGCGTGTTCTGCGAAGTGAACGTGACCAGCGACGACAGCGTGGACGCCGGCTTTGCCAAGGCGCGCGCGGCGCATGGCCAGGAGCGCATCCTCGTCAACTGCGCCGGCACCGGCAATGCCATCAAGACGGCAAGCCGTTCGAAGGAAACAGGCGAGATCAAGCACTTCCCGATGGATGCGTTCAACTGGATCATCCAGATCAACCTCGTCGGCACGTTCCGCTGCATTGCCAAGTCGGCCGCCGGCATGATGACTCTCGATCCCTGCGACGAGTTCGGTGAGCGCGGCGCCATCGTGAATACCGCTTCGGTTGCTGCTGAAGATGGCCAGATGGGCCAGGCCGCCTATTCGGCCTCGAAGGGCGGGGTTGTCGGCATGACCCTGCCGATCGCGCGTGACCTGATGAGCGAGGGCATTCGCGTCAACACCATCCTGCCTGGCATCTTCAACACCCCGCTGCTGCAGGGCGCGCCGCAGAACGTGAAGGACGCGCTCGCGGCGTCAGTGCCGTTCCCCAAGCGCCTCGGCATGCCCGAGGAGTACGCCAACCTTGCCATGTGCATGATCGAGACCGGCTACTTCAACGGCGAGGACGTCCGCCTCGATGGCGCCATCCGCATGGCGCCGCGCTGATAGCCTTAAGGTTGTGTCCCCGCGCACGGGGGACCTCGGTGGTCTTGCGGGGCGCTTCCGCTAACCGACTGAGGCTCCCGCCTGCGCGGGAGCGCAACGGCATTCAAGGGAGAGTTTCGTGGCCGACTATACGCAGATCAAGCTCGACATCGCCGATGGCATCGCGACGATCACGTTGCACCGCCCGGAAAAGATGAACGCCTATACCGGCACGATGATGAACGAGATGATCGATGCGTTCGATCGCACCGATGCGGATGACAGCGTGCGCGCGGTGATCGTTACCGGGGCGGGAGACCGCGCATTCTGTGCCGGCGCAGACCTCACGCCCAGTGACGGTAAGCACGTCTTCTCCAGCGGCGATGCGGTGGAAGACCTGTCCGATCCTCGCGTGCGCGATGGCGGCGGCATGATCACCTTGCGCATCTATCAGTCCAAGAAGCCGGTGATCGGCGCTATCAACGGTGCGGCGGTCGGTGTCGGCGTCACCATGCAGTTGCCGATGGACATCCGCCTGGCCTCGACCAAGGCGCGCTTCGGCCTTGTCTTTGCGCGCCGGGGGATCGTGCCCGAAGCCGCGTCGAGCTGGTTTCTGCCGCGTATCGTGGGGCTGCCCCAAGCGCTCGAATGGTGCATGACCGGCCGTGTTTTCGATGCCGAGGAAGCCCTGCGCGGCGGCCTTGTTCGCTCGCTGCACGAACCTGAGGACCTCATGCCCGCGGCAATCGCGCTCGCACGCGAAATTGCCGACAACACCAGTGCGGTCTCGGTCGCGATGACCCGCGCCATGCTGTGGCACAACCCGTCGTTTTCGCATCCGATGGAGGCGCACCGCGTCGACAGCCGTGCGATCTACACCCTCTCGCGCGGCGGCGATGCGGCCGAAGGCATCGCGAGTTTTCTGGAAAAACGCGCTCCCCGCTACCCCGGACGCGTTTCTTCGGATATGCCGTCGTTTTATCCGTGGTGGAACGAGCCGGGTTGGGAATGAGTACGGAAGTGTCAAAGGGGGAAAGCCTGGAAACGCCGGGCGCACGCGAGCAGCTTCTGCAGACCGCGTCGAGCATCATGCGCGAGGGAGATGTCGTCGACATCTCCCTATCGGAATTGAGCCTGCGGTCCGGCCTGAACTCCGCGTTGGTGAAGTACTACTTCGGCAACAAGGCGGGCATGCTCAAGGCCTTGCTCGACCGAGACATGGAAAACATCGTCAAGTCGGTCGACGCCCTGCTCGCCAAGGACGACATGAGCCCCGAGGCCAAGCTGCGGCTGCACATTTCGAAGTGCATCGATACCTATTTCGAATATCCCTATCTCAACCGCCTGCTGATGCGTCTTGTTCGTGACAGTGACGAGGCTGAAGCGAAGCGAATCGCCGACCAGTATCTGCTGCCGCTGCATCGCGCCTACAACCGGTTCATTGGCGATGGCGTGAAGGCGGGCGTCTTCCGGCCGATCAACCCGCAGCTGTTCTACTTCACGGTTACCGGCGCGGCCGATCGCTTCTTTTCGGCGCGTCTGGTGCTCAAGCACTGCTTCGATCAAGACACCCTCACCGAGGAACTGCGCGACAGCTACCGCGAGCACACCGTCGATTTCATCATGGCCGGCATCCTCGCACACTGAGTGGGATCGCAGTCTCGAGCAGTTGCAGCATGAAACAATGCTGCACCCCTTGCGCTGCAATGCGCGCTAAAGCTGGAGGCATGGCGGCATAAAGAAAATGTCGTCTAGCGCCCACGTGCGCATTGATCTAACGCGCATGCCACCGCTTGGTGGCATAATATTTCGCTCTTGCGCATCAGGCTGGTTTCATGTGATACGAAATCATGCCCGGAACACAAACGCGCCTCACCGACTTCATGCCCTATCGGATGGCCATCACCTCGAATGCGGTGAGCGGCCTCATAGCGGGCGAGTATCGCAGCGAATTCGGCCTGAAGATTCCCGAATGGCGGATCATGGCCGTGCTGGGTGACGCAGGGCCTTTGACCCAACGCGATCTTGTTCGAGCTACATTGATGGACAAGGTGGCTGTCAATCGTGCTTGCAAGGTGCTTGAGGAGCGTGGCTTGGTCCAGCGCAGCCCGAACGAGCAGGACGGTCGCTCTCATCATCTGGAACTGACGGCATCGGGATGCGAACTGCACGGCAGGATCTGGCCGCAGGCATTCGAGATGTATCAGAAGATATTCTCGGCAATATCCCCGCGTGAACAGGAAAAGCTGCGCGCCATCCTCGAGAAACTGCTCAAGGCTGCCCGGACGCTCGAAGGCGAAGAGAAGTGAAGCTCGCATCATTACCGCAGGGACGCGACGGTCGGCTGATCGTCGTGTCGAACGACCTTGCCTGGTATGCCGACGCCGATCACATCGTGCCGACCATGCAGGCCTTGCTGGATGACTGGGACCGCTACTTCCCCTTGGTCGAGGCGCTTTCGATCGAGCTTGCCCATGAAGCAATTCCGCGCAAGCGGTTCCACGAACGTGAAGCCTGCGCCCCGCTCCCACGTGCCTACCAGTGGGCCGATGGCAGCGCCTACGTCA
Organism: Novosphingobium sp. CCH12-A3; assembly: GCF_001556015.1. Lineage (NCBI taxonomy): Bacteria > Pseudomonadati > Pseudomonadota > Alphaproteobacteria > Sphingomonadales > Sphingomonadaceae > Novosphingobium > Novosphingobium sp. CCH12-A3. The sequence goes on from NZ_LSIA01000071.1 coordinate 16,415, forward strand.
ATCACGTTGAACTCGTCCGAAAGGCTCGCGGGGCGGAACTGCCGGAAAGCTTCTGGACCGATCCTCTGATGTACCAAGGGGGTAGCGACGATTTGCGCGGAGGGCGCGAACCGCTTGCCCTGAGGGACGAGGCATGGGGTTGCGACTTCGAGGCCGAGATCGTCGTCGTGACCGGTGACGTTCCCCAAGGCGTTGCGCCTGACGAAGCACTCAAGCACATTCGTCTCGTCGGCCTGGTGAACGACGTTTCGCTGCGCAATCTCATTCCGGGCGAACTTGCCAAAGGGTTCGGCTTTGTCCAGTCGAAGCCTGCCAGCCACTTTTCACCGGTGTTCGTGACGCCGGCCAGCCTTGGCGATGCATGGAGCGGTGGCAAGCTGATGCGGACGCTCTCGGTCGACGTCAACGGCCAGCCTTTCGGTCGGGTCGAGGCGGGCGAGGAATGCACCTTCGATTTTGGAGTGTTGATCGCGCATCTTGCCAAGACCCGTGGTCTGGGGGCGGGGACGATCATCGGCTCCGGCACGGTGTCCAATCGCGATCCTGATGGTTCGCCCGGGCGTCCGGTGTCGCAAGGCGGCAAGGGGTACGCCTGCATTGCCGAACAGCGCATGGTTGAAACGATTACCTCGGGCCAGCCTTCGACTCCGTTCCTGAAGTGGGGCGATACGGTGCGCATCGAAGTGCGCGATGCTAAGGGCAAGAGCATCTTCGGGGCAATCGATCAGACCGTTACCCGCGCCTGATCGCGTTCTGCCGCAAAATGAAAAGCCCCGCCCGGCAGGTCCGGCGGGGCTATTTTCATGCCTTGGCTGGTCCGATCAGCTACCGGGCTTCTTGTTGATCAGCGTGTCGCTGATCGAGCAGGCAGCAGGGCCGAGGATCACGACGAACAGCACCGGCAGGATGAACAGGATCAGCGGAATGGTCATGATCGCGGGCAGGCGTGCAGCCTTTTCCTCGGCACGCATCATGCGCTCGTTGCGGAATTCGGCAGAGAGGACACGCAGCGCCGAGGCGAGGGGCGTACCATAGCGCTCGGTCTGGATCATCGTGGTCACCACGCCTTTGACGGATTCCAGATCGACACGATAGGCGAGGTTTTCGAACGCCTGACGACGATCGGTCAGGAACGACAGCTCGATGGCGGTCAGCGAGAATTCGTCCCCGAGTTCCGGATAGGCGCGGCCCAGTTCGCGTGCGACGCGGCTGAAGGCCGCATCGACCGTGAGGCCGGCTTCGGCGCAGATGACCAGCAGGTCGAGCGCATCGGGCAGGCCCTTGCGGATCGCGTGGGTCCGCTTGGAAACCATGTTCTGGATGAAGACGTCGGGCCCCTTGTACCCTGCGATGAGCATGAACATGAAGGCGCCCATCCGCTTCATGGGACCCCAATCCCCAAACGTGTTGGTCCAGTAGAAGAGCACCGCGCCCAGAAGACCCAGAGTGATCGGGCCGACCAAGCGTCCGAGGATGACCGCGACGGCCCATTCCTTCTTGCGGATGCCGGCCTGCGCCAGCTTCTGCTGGATCACCGCCAACTGGCTGTCCTGCAGGACCTTGAGCGATTCGAGGAAGCCGCGGATCTGGTCGGTGGTCTGGTTGCGGCGGACGATGCTCTGGCGCTTGCGGGCATTCGCCGTGACGATGCCGGCCTTGAGCTGTTCGCGCCGTTCGTTCAGGACCTTCACGCGCTTGGCCATGGGGTCGCGCACGGTGACGGCGGCGTAGACTGCAAGCATCACGGCGGCTGCGGCAATCCCGATCAGGATTGATCCGACAAGGTAAACGTCGAAGCCGAGCAGCGTTGGTCCTGCGGGGTTGTTGATCATGGCCGGTCCCTCCCGCTCAGATTTCGAAGTTGACCATCTTGGCCATGATGAACGAACCGATGCCAAGCCAGGTGAGCCCGCCCAGACCGGCGATGATCAGGCGCTCGTCCACGAAGAACTTGCTGAGATAGGCCGGGTTGATCGTATAGATCAGCGCAAACACGATGAAGGGCAGCGAGCCGACGATATAGGCTGATGCCTTCGATTCCGAACTCATCGCCTTGACCTTGAGCTTCATCTGCGCGCGTTTGCGCAGCACGTCCGAAAGGTTCGAAAGCGTCTCGGCCAGGTTGCCGCCGGTCTCGCGCTGGATGGCAAGCGTGATGCAGAAGAAGTTGAACTCGGGCATGTTGAGGCGATCGGCGGTATCCTGCAGTGCCTCTTCCATGGTGCGGCCGACCTTGATGCGATCGGTCACCAGCTTGAACTCTTCACCCACAGGGCCGGGGAGTTCGCTCGCGACCACGCCCAGGGTCTCCGTCACCGGAAGACCGGATCGAAGCCCGCGTACCAGCAGATCGAGAGCATCGGGCAGGCGCGTGGTGAAGTTTTCGACGCGCTTGCCGATGGCCCGGCCGACGATGAAGTGCGGCAAGCCGATGCCGACAAACAGGCCAGCGACCAGCGACAGCAAGGGCGCTCCGGTCTTGAGGAAGACCAGAAGCAAGACCGCCAGGGCAAGACCGCCGCTGACATAGAGGTACTGGGACAGCGTCCAGCCCTTGCCGGTGCGGTGGAGGCGCAGTTCGAGCGCTTCCATCCGCGATCCCGAGCCGGCGATCTTTCCTGCACGCGGTTTGCGGGCTGCCACGGTCTTGCGGTATTGCGCTTCGACCTTGTCAACCGCGCTGTCCGAGTGCCGAAAGCGTACCGACTGGAGACGGCGGCCGCTCTCCTTGGACGCGGACGGGCCGGACAGCGCGGCATAGCCAAGCACCATCGCCGCCATCATGCCGCCGGCCATCAGGATCAGCTGGATCGTATTCCCCATTGCAGGTCTCTTCCCGTCACCTCAAGCGAATGCGGGCCGTCAGGCGGGCACACCGGCCTTGGGCTTGTTTAGCATCTTCTTGAGATCGAACTTGCCGAGCAGCGAGGGCTTGCGCGCACTGGCTGTGGTGTCCGCCGCTGCATCTTCCTCACCGGTTCCGATGATCGCGAAGGCGATGTCCCGGATCGTGGCTCCGACCTTCGAGGAGCGATTGGCTGCAACGAACGACTGTCCGAGCTTGGCCGCGTTGGATGCCCCCTTGATGTCGTAGGGCAACATGAAGTTGATCTTGCGCTCGATCGAGGCTTCGAAATCAGCCTTGCTGATCTCGTTGGCGCCGGCTTGCACCTTGTTGGCAACCACGATCGGACGGGCGTGGGCAGCATTGGTCTTGAGCCACGAAAGCAGGCGAATGGCATCGCGCGCGCCGGCCAGCGTCAGTTCGGTCGCAACGATCACCACGTTCACGTCACCCAGCAGGTGCGGGAAGTTGATCAGCATGTTGCGCGGCATGTCGATCACAGTCATCTCGAACGCCTGGCGGAATTCCTCCTCCAGTTGCACGAATGCGCTGCCATCGGTCATAAGCGGCGAACTGATCGGCGCTTCGGCCGACAAAATGGCCAGATTGTCGTTTGCCCGGATCATTGCGCGTTCGATGAACAAGCCGTCGATGCGGCTTGGATTGTCGATCGCGTCGGTCAGGCCGCGACCGGGCTCCAGATCGAGCGTCAGTGCGCCGGTGCCGAAATGGACGTCGAGATCCAGCAATGCAGTGGGCAGCTTGTGATCGGTGCTGAACAGCCAGGCGAGCGATGTCGCCAGCGTCGACGCCCCGACGCCGCCACGCGTGCCGACGATGGCTGTCGAGATGTGGCGCTTCGCCGCACTCGGATCATGGCTCTTGGGTGCGGTAAAGATGGTCTGCGCCTGGACGAGTGCATCGCGGATCTGCCCCGCATTGAGCGGCTTGAGCAGGTAATCCTGAATGCCCGAAGCAATCAGGTCGCGATACAGGCGTACGTCGTTGACCTGCCCCACGGCGATGACCACGGTGCCGGGCTCGCAAACTTCGGCAAGAGCGTTGATGTCGTTCAGCGGGTCGCCGCTTTCCGACAGGTCGACCATGAGGATGTTCGGGCTGGCCGTGATCGAAAGCGACTGGATCGCGTTGCGCAGGCCACCACGGTGGCACTTCTCCGGCGCCCAGCCCATGTCGACGACGACCGGGCGAAGGACGTCGAGCGCGGTCTCGTCGCACATGAAGGCGGCGAAGGCGTCGCGATTGGCATTCTTCCAGCTCATGTCAGTTTCCTCCACTGCCGCCAGAGGCATTGGACGTCGAATTGTTCTTCAGGCCATCTTTGCCGGTTGGCTTGGCGGCGCGGAAGCTGTCGATGGCCTTGGTTCCGCTCATCACCACCGTTTCCCCGGTGCTGTTGGCGCCCTTCACGAGGTGTTCCTTGTCGGCGACCATCGCGGCGAGATTGCTGTTGATGGCGCAGCCGAAGTTCGACGTCGTCCGGTTGCTCATCGAGAAGTCGGACTTGGCCGTCCAGTCGGGGCAGCCAGGTACCGAGGCAGTGGCGCGGGTCACGACGATGCGCGCACCGCCAGCCGGAACATAACCGGGGGTAACCGGGGCGGGGCCTTCGACGAACATGCCCCATCGACCGGCGACCGTATCGACCGAAGCGATCGTGGCCTTCGACTGCAAGGGATCGTCTATCGCGATCTTGTCACCATACTTGAGGCCAAGGCTTTCGAACCACCCGGCGAGCCGACGTTGTTCGGTGATTGAAATGCCACCGCCTGGCAGGGTCTCGACATCGAAGACGTAACGGTCGCGCTCGACAATCGGCTGATGCACCGAGTTGAGCATGCGGTTCTCGGGGGCGTTGACCGAACAGGCCGAGAGGGCCGTTGCCAGTGAAAGCAGCAGCGCTGCGGAAGCGCGGCGGGTATGTTTGGTGCGCATGGGCTGTCCCTCGTTCACTGGATGCTGAAGCCGGGTTCGGCGCTGGCGACCTTCTTGTCGCTGCGGCGGTCGGCTGGCTGTGGTGCCTTCGCGGGCTTGTCGAGAGCGCCGACCTTGGGACCGGACTGAACCGTGCCTTCCTTTTCGGTCGGCTTGGGGCGATCGCCACCGGTAATCCCGTCGTTCTCCATGTTGCCAAGCAGGCGTTGGATGTCGTTCGGGCTCTGGAAGCCGTCGGTCGGCAGCTTGATCTCGTTGGCGTTTACCGGGTTCACCAGATACGGCGTGACCACGATGACCAGTTCCGTTTCGCCCTTGCGATAGCGGGTCGAGCGGAACAGCGAGCCAAGAATCGGCACGTCACCCACGCCCGGCATCTTGGTCAGCGCGTTCTGCGCGCCATTCTGCAGCAGGCCTGCGATCATGAAGGACTGGCCCGACCCGAGTTCAATCGTCGTTTCGGCCCGGCGCACGGTCAGGGCCGGGATTTCGACGCTATCGAGCTTCAGTGCGCCCGTGCTCGAAAGCTCGGAGACTTCCGGGCGAACGCGGATCGAGATGCGGCCGTTGGCCAGGACCGTTGGCGTATAGGCCAGGCTGACCCCGTAGCGCTTGTACTCGATCGAGGTGGTGCCAAGCCCTTGAGAGACAGGGATCGGGTATTCGCCGCCCGCCAGGAAGTCTGCTGTCTCGCCGGAAAGCGCCGTCAGGTTCGGCTCGGACAGGGTGGTGACAAGGCCCAGCGTCTCGCCTGCATCGAGCGCTCCGAGCAGATCAAGGCCGAGAAGCTTGCCCATGCCGGCAATGGTGGTGCCGGTTGTAGTGGCGCTGATGGAGCTCCCAGGGCCTTTCACGATACCAGTTGGATTGGTTTGGCTTACCGCCGTCGGATCGAACGTGAATCCGGTGGTTGACGATGTCCCCACCCCGAACGGCAGATTCCGGTCAGTCGTGAAGAACGATCCGGTCGACCGTCCCTGTCCAATGCCGAACTTGAAGCCGCCTGTGCCATCGATGCTGGTCAGGTTCACGCCCAGGTCGCGCACCAGCGTGCGGCTGACTTCGGCGAACTTCACGTGGAGGCTGACCTGCAATGGCGTTGCCATCTTCAGGCGGCTGATCACGTTGGTCTTGTCGCCGACAAAAGCGCGGACGAGGCGCTCGGCCTCGGCAGCGTCTTCGGGCGCAGCGACCGTGCCGGTCAGCAGGACCGTGTTGTTCATCGTTGCGACGTTGACGCGAGCCTCGGGCATGGCGAGGTGCAGCATCTGGTCGATCGAGTCGATGTTGTTGCCGACGCGAATGTTGGCCGACCAGACGACGTCACCCTTGGCGTTGCTGGCGTAGACGGTTGTCTCGCCGCCCGACTTGCCGAAGACGTAGAACTGGTTGGTCGACTTCACCTGGACGTCCGCCACCTTGTCGTCGGCGACGAATACGTCGGCCATGCGACCGGGGACGGTGACCAGTTCGCCGCGACCGATCGAGATCGTGACGGTGCGGGCGGGGCTCGTCAGGCTTTGTGCGTGGAGCATGCCGGATGCGGGCATCATCGCCAGCGGGGCAGCGATCAGCGCAGCCGTGAGGAGCTTGGAGGAAAAACGGCGGTTCATGGTGCTGCCCTTCGAGGTCGGGATCTGTCGCATGATCTTGGTGTGGGGAGCGCAGCTCATCACTTCGCTCCTATCGAGACATCTTCGGTGTCCTTGCCGCGGGTCACGCGGACCACGGGGCCGGTTGGTACCGGTCGGCCGTTTGCGGCCATCTGCGGGGCGGGGCCCGAGGAGGGGGCGGAATATCCGCCGCCTGCCGGCGCAGTTGCCACTGGCACGGTCGTGCGTTGGAAGCGCGATACATCGCCGCCGGTCACGAAGCTGGCCTTGCTGCTTTCGATAGGGCGAGCCATGGCCTGCTTGATCAGCGCCTCTTCCTGCTGCTTGGTAGCGCCGGCCGGGATCTTGACGTCGCCCGAGGCAATCGCCTGTTCAAGCTCGGCCGAGTTGTCCGCCAGGGAGCGCAGCGAGAGGCTGATCGTGCCGATCGTCTGGGCCACGGCAATCTTCTCCGCGATCTTGGGCGTGACTTCGAGCGTGACGGTGCTGAAGGTCCGCACGCGGGTCTTGCCCTCGACCATTTCCTGCTCGGTCGACTGGTCCGTTGCGAGCACGCGCAGGTTCTTGAGGATCGTTTCCGAGGCCTTGAGCGCCATGCCGCTGTCGCCGCTGCCCTTGACGGTCTGGGTCAGCACCAGGTCGATATGGTCGCCCGGGAAGACGAAGCCGGCAACGCCGGTGCGGGCCGAGACAGGGATGGTAACGGCGCGCATGCCTGGCCCGAGAGCGGCTGCAAGGAAGCCACGGTCGCCGGGCGCAACGAGATTGCCCTTGGTGACCGGCTCGCCCGCAGTCATCGGGTTGCGCACCACGGTGCCGAGCAGCTTCTGCATGTCGGCCTCACCTTCGACGAAGTAGGCGTCCTGGACCATGTCCTTGGGCCATGCCTGAAAGTTGAGGGCGTCGGCGGTGATGATCGTGCCGACGGGCAGGGCGCGCTGGGCTACCAGCACCTTCGGGCCCATCGGCATCTTGGCCGCAGCTTCTGCCTGGGGCGTGGACGCGCCAGCGAAAAGGCTCCTTGCTGCGAAGGCCGTGCCGATCGCAACGATCAGCGCCCCCACCAGCAACATCAGCTTCCTCTTGTCCATGCTACTTGTCCCGCCCTCTTAACTCAGGCCCGCATGTCTCGGGCAAAATGGTTAAAAATTGTGATATGGTGTTCATGCACCTGTAACGGAGCGCCAACCGGCCTCGAGCATCGGGGCCAGGACGATCAGTCCGGCGCTGGCGATCGCCACGCCGTAGGGAATCTTTGCATCGCGCCGGCGCGTCACGGTATAGTGCCACGCGGCGACCACGATGGTCAGCGCGCCGCCCAGCAGCGACATGATCACCAGCAGCTTGACGAAGCTCAACGGCGGCAGCCAAAGTGCCAGTGCCGCCAGCAGCTTTACATCTCCGCCGCCCATCAGCTTGAGGGCAAATAGTCCCGCCAGGACGACAAAGGCGGCCAACGCCACGCCCACCTGCATCGCGACGCCCGGCCACAGTGACAGCCCTGACGCCCACCAGTAGGCCGGAGCGGCCAGTGCGATGGCAGCGTTCAGCCAGTTGTCGATCTGGCGGCGGCGGATATCGGTGAAGGCGGCAACCAGCAGCGCGATTGCCAATGCCCCGACCAGTCCGTAAACGAAGATGTTCCCCTGCATGTCCTGGGGCATACGGGACAATCACTTACCAAACGGTAACCAAACCTTGGCGCGCAACTGCGCCATTGGAGGCGTTTCAGGCATGGAGTTCGGTACCAGCAGTCGGATCGATAGCAGGGCGATTCCGGCGGATGCGAACGAAGGGTTCTGGACCGCATCAGACGGCCATGTCATCCGCCGGATCGACTGGCCCGGTCATGGCGCTCCTCAGGGCCAGGACGGTCCGCGCGGTTCGATCCTGTTCTTGCCGGGGCGTGGAGATTTCTACGAGAAGTATCTGGAATCTCTCGATTACTGGCATGAGGAAGGGTGGCAGGTAACCGCGCTCGACTGGCGCGGGCAGGCAGGTTCAGGACGGCTCTCTGCCCATCCTGCAATCGGGCACGTCGAAGACTTCTCGATCTGGATCGAGGACCTCTCCGCATTCTGGTCGCAATGGGTCGTCCAGACGCCTGGTCCCCATGTCGTCATCGGCCATTCGATGGGTGGTCACCTCGTGCTACGTGCTCTTGCGGAAGGGCGCATTAACCCTGTTGCCGTGGTCCTGAGTGCTCCGATGCTGGGCTTTCTGACGCCGGGACCGAATCGGGCGTTGCACAAGGTGGCCGAGGCGATGTGCCGATTCGGCGATCCTGCCCGCCCCGCCTGGAAGATCAGCGAGAAGCCCGGGACGACCGCCGCAGCCCGGAACACACTGCTGACGCATGATGCCGAACGGTACGAGGACGAGGCGCAATGGAAGCTGCAGCGCTCCTTTCTCGGAATGGGCCCCGGCTCCTGGCGGTGGGTCGAGCGTGCCTATGCCTCGATGCTGGTGCTGGATGCTCCCGGGATTCTGGAAGCGGTCGACGTGCCGGTGCTTCTGCTTGCCGCGCGTCACGATGGTCTGGTCAGCTGGAAGGCGATCGAGCGTGCCGCCCGCCGCCTGCCACGTGCGCAACTGATGACCTGGGGACGGGAAGCCCGTCACGAATTGCTGCGAGAGGCTGACCCGGTGAGAGACAAGGTCATGGCCGCGATTGACGATTTCCTCGACCGCATGGCGCCCGTCGCGGAGGCCCCCATCGCGTGACCAGCTTTGCCGGAGACTTTGATGTCGCCATCATGGGCGCGGGCATGGCAGGTGCCAGTCTCGCCGCGGAATGCGCGCCCCACGCACGCGTGCTGCTGGTCGAGGCCGAGGACACCCCCGGCTACCACACCACCGGACGCTCTGCCGCGTTCTGGGAAGAAACCTATGGCGGACCCGGTGTCTTCCCGCTGACGATGGCTTCGGGCCGTTACTTGCGGGAAGGCGGGTTCCTGTCCCCGCGTGGTGCGCTGAACATCGGGCAGGCGTCGGACCGCGACAAGGTGGAGGCCTTCATCGAGAAGTTCGCTGCCCTGGGTGCCACCCTGCATCTGCAGGACCGGTCGGCGCTCGAATCCCGCGTGCCCGGCCTGAAGCCCGAATGGGTTGTCGGCGCGTGGGAGCCCGGCTGCGCTGACATCGACGTTGCCGGCTTGCACCAGCACTACCTTGCAACGTCGAAGCGGACCGGCACAGTCATGCGCGTGCGGGCCCGCGTCGAGCGGCTGGAGGGGGAAGGCGGACAGTGGCGGCTGGCCTGGGCCGGGGGCGAGGCACGCGCTCCTATCATCGCCAATGCTGCCGGAGCATGGGCGGACTCGCTTGCCAGCCTTGCCGGTGCCTGCCCGCTTGGCATCCAGCCGTTGCGCCGCACGATTGTCCAGTTGCGCACCGATCCTGCCCCGGCAGATTCCCTGCCGCTGACGCTGGGCATCAACGAGGACTTCTATTTCAAGCCCCAAGCCGGGCGTCTGTGGCTTTCACCGCACGATGAGATCCCCGATGTCGCTGGCGATGCCGCGCCCGAGGAACTGGACGTTGCCATTGCCATCGACCGCTTTCAGCACGTGGTGGACTGGAACATTGCCGCCCTCGAGCGCCGCTGGGCAGGCCTTCGATCCTTCTCGCCGGATCGCCTGCCGGTCTACGGCTTCGATCCGGTTGTGGAGGGCTTGTTCTGGTTCGCCGGGCAAGGCGGCTTCGGCATACAGACGGCACCTGCCGCGGCGCGGCTGGGCGCTCAGCTACTGCTCGGCTTGCCCCGCGACGAGCTGACCGTGGAAATCGACGCCGACGCATATGCGCCGGCGCGATTCCTGCCTGATCAATCGTAGATCGGGCGCAGTTCGTTATCGAGGTAGTAGCGGGTCATCGCCATCGAGGCGAGGAGGTCGGGCGAGCCGTCGTACTCGATCGACATCCAGCCCTTGAACCCGTGTTGCTTGAGCGCGTGGTAAAGTCCCTTGAGATCGAGCGTGCCCATCCCCGGTTCCCAGAACCAGCGCGTGCCGTCGTCTGTGATTTCCGGGTCCTGTGAATAGCGCAGGCTGTCGGGCTGGTTGGACGAGGCGGTGTCCTTGAGGTGGAACGTGCTGATGCGGTCGTGATAGTCGTTGTAGAAGGTCACCAGATCCTCGCCCATGATCGAGATCTGGGCGGTGTCGATGCAGTAGTGGACCAGCGCGGGATCGGTGGATTCGATCAGTTCGCGATGGTTTGGCAGGTTGATCGCGCAGAAGAACTCGTTGTGCAGGCCGATCTTGACGCCCTTGTCGGTGGCATAGCGGCCGATCTCGTTCATCACCTTGGCACACTGCTGCACTTCCTCGCGGGTGAGGGGGCCGCAGCCGAAGTAGTTCTGGGTCGGGCAGGTGTTCATGTAGGTGCCGCCGAAGCGCACGATGGTGTCCACCGCTTCGCGGCCTGACTGCACGGCTTCATCAAAGTGGCCGACATCGTGCGAGGCGTGGGCACCATGGAACATGCCGATAACCTCGACGCCGCGCTCCTTGGCAAAGGCGGTGAAGTTTTCGGGCGAGCCGAACAGCGGCAGGATGTCTGCCATGTCCCACGGCGCGATCTCGATGCCGTTGAAGCCCAGCGCCGACTGATATTTCAGGATGTTGTCCCAGTCGGAATAGTAGGCGCTGTTGGTCTTGTCCTCGTAATAGAAGTCGCGGAAGTTATCGATCTGCTTGAAAGGGATCGACTTCCAGTGGCTCATGTTGGCGTATTGGATATTGGGCATTTCGGATAACTCCGGAAATCAAAGCTGGTTGAGCATGGCGCGCGTGCGCAGTAGTGCGCGGAACGGATCACGCGTCTGGCGGGCGCTGCAGGTCACGGGGCCTGAATAGCCCAGCTTGTCGAGCGTGCTGGCAATCGCGGCGAAATCGACCGAGCCGGTGCCGGGATCGCGGAAGACCTGCGTGGCCTGGGGCTGCGGGTGTTCGGGGTTCGGCGTCTTCCATGTGTCGTTGCTGTCAACGAAGCTGGTGTCGGTCAGGTGGACACAGCCGATGCGGGCGATGTTGGTGGTGATGAACTGCACCGGGTCGATCCCGGCAACGGTGAGGTTGGCGGTGTCAGCGTCAAGGCCGACGCTTTCGGGCAAGCGCGCAAGCAGCGCGAGCACCCGTTCACCGCCGAACAGGCTCCAGTATTCATTGCGCAGCACCAGCTTTACGCCCAGTTCCTCGGCCTTGGCGGCAAGGCCGCTCAGCAGTTCGACCGTGCGATCGGTGAACATGGCGATCTGGGCGTCGATATCGGGGTGATACTGCCTGATGCGCCCGTAATAGGGCGAGGGGCTTATGGCGAAATAGTCCGCGCCAAGATCGGCCGCATGGGCGAGGGCCTCGCCGGCGAAATGGCCGGATGCGCCGAAGTAGAAGTGGATGTTGTCGTTGCGCATGAACAGGTTGGGATCGAAGGTCACGCCTGTGACGCGCGTGATTCCGCTTGCGGCCAGCACTTCGCGGTACTGCGCCGCGCTGCTGTACTTGGTGTTGATGCAATAGCGGTTCATCGGCACGCCGCTGCGCCCGCCGAACTGCCAAACCGGCTCATAGGGAATTTCGATGGCAGAAAACCCTGCCGTGGCGATCAGGGGGTAAAGCTCCTCCCAGAAATACTTGCTTTCGAACCGGTTGCGGTTCGGCTCCTGGTAGTGGCGATTGATAAGGTCGAGGCTTATCGCGGTATCTTTGGGGTTCATGGTCAACCTTCTGGCGTTCCTGCCCCGGCAAAGGGGCAATTGCGTTCGTGCATGTTGGGGGCATGGTCGCGTGCCGCGCAGGCGCAGTGAACCACGCCTGCAGATGCGCTGGCGGCATGGCTATTGGCAGGTGATGAGTTTACCGCCGCAGACACAGGATCCATTCCCATTCCACGGCCCCGACGCGCACTGGCGCTCGTTTGCCTGGCGGGTCAGACGCCCGCTACTTTGTGCTGGCGGACATCCGCCATTTGCAGGCAAAAATCAACCGCGCGCGTAATTTGCCTGCTGTGCTGCGCCTTTTCCGTGATATCTGCGGACCTGGGCTAACGACAGGGAGAGTCATTATGGCGCACCGTTTCGAGATCCGAAAGAACAAGGCAGGCGAGTTTGTCGCCTACTTCTGCCACAACAGCGAAACCATCTTCTGGACCGAAGGCTACGCTAGCAAGGCCGGCGCCCGGAATGCCATTGCATCGATCCTCAAGAACGGTCCCGAGGCGGCAGTGGTGGATACGACCACCGATTGAGAGCTGGGGATGATTGGCCGGTTTCAGAACAGGCCATCGTCCTCGTCGTCATCAGGGGCTAACGTCACATCCGGCGCGATGGCGATCCCATTCAGGCCAGGGACAAGCGCCTGGTTGTGGATGAGGCGCTCGTCTGCCATCGTGTAGCTTCGCGCCAGATCGTCGAGCATAGTCTGCAATAGAACCGCCTTGTCACCGTCGACCGGCTGGCAATCCGAACCGGCGCCTTGCAGGACGGACGACAGGTTTCGCATGGGCGCTTCCAGCATCCCTGCTTCCTCCAGTGCATCGATTGCCAGTGCCAGGCTTGATCCCAACTGGTCTGACTCGGCTTCAACCACGGCCATCGCCTGTCGGCCTCTTTCGTTGCAATCGCCAATCGTGGTGAGGAAGCGGGCGAGGAGTTCCCCCGATGCACCACCGTTCTCGTGCGACTGGCTCTGCAGGCGGTGGCAGGGCGCCGACAGGTTCGTTTGCGTTCGCTGGATGGCATCGGCGATTGCATCAAGGCGCTCGGAGTATGTCCTGATCTCGTTGGCGATGACCATCACCGGTCGTCCGATGGATTGCGCAGTGCGGCAGCTCAGACCGATATTGATCGCCATGTGCTGCACATCCAGCCGAAGCCGGGTGATGGCTTCTGCCCGTTCCGTAACTTCATCGACCGTCTGCAGGATCAGGTCGAGTGTCGCCATGCCCTCGCTGTTCGCGCGGTCCAGCTGGCGCAGCATCAGGTGCGCCTCGGCAACACTTGCCTCGATGCGCTCCAGCATGTCACTGTCGCCCTCGCTGGCCTGGTCGTCGTCAAGACCCTGGAGATTTCTGCACTGGCTTTGCAGTCGCGAAAGAGAAGCCGCGAGTTCGGCCCTGTCGCGCCCATAGTCGGAGACTGCCGCTTCGAACAATGCAGCGAGAACGCGAAGCAACGGTGCGCCAGCAGAGCCGGCCATGCTGCCTTCCTGGCGTCGCGTTTCAAGCGTGCGCAGGCTCGCCAGCACGTGCTCCAGTCGCTGGCGCACGCTGTCGCCGATCTGCATTGCCTGGATGGCGGCGTGGAGCTCGGTCTGAATCGCCAGAGCAAGGCCGGCAATGGTCTTGGCCAGGTTGCCAAGACGCATTTGGTGCTGCTGCAGGTTGCCCGCTTCGCGCATCAGCGCATCGGGTACCTGCGGGAAGACCTTCGCACATTCGCGATCGAGCAGCCTGTCGTTCTCGCCCATCTCGCGAAGACTTTCGAGAAGCCCTCCGAGCATATGGTCGAGGCCGCGCAGTTCCCGGTCACCCTGATCGAGCTTGCCGCGCATAGCATCTGCAAATTCCATGAACTGCGGATGGCCCGATGCGGTGATCTTCACGTTCATGCCGTAGATGTCGAGGACCTGCAGGCAGCGCATGACCTCGCCAGCGCTGGTCCGCAAAGACCGGGCGGCCTCGTGCATGGTCGCGATCTCGTGAGACCTGCCCTGAACCAGACTGCGCACGTTGCGCAGGGATTCGGCGGCCATCCGCAATCCATTGACCGCTTCGACGCCGACGCCGCCATCGAACATGCCGGTCACTTCGGTCAGAGCCGAGGTGATCGTCTGGATGCGCGTAACCGACTGGCACAGGTGCGTGCTGGCCATGTCGAAGCTTTCGTCCAGACGCTTGAGCAGCGAGACCAGATCCTCGATCAGCGCTGCGTGACCGATGTCCTTGGCGGGAGTGGGGACGACAAGTTTGAGAGCCGCCATCGCTCAGCGCGCCGTGGCCCGGAGGATTTCCCCGGCAATGCTATCGAGTCCCAGCACGCGGTCAGCCGCACCGCGCGCGATTGCTTCCTTCGGCATTCCGAATACGACCGAGCTTGCCTCGTCCTGTGCGAAAGTGCGTGCACCCGCCTCCTTCATCTCGAGCAGTCCGCGCGCTCCGTCATCGCCCATGCCGGTCATGATCACGCCCACCGCATTCGAACCGGCGCACCGCGCGGCTGATCGGAACAGCACGTCGACTGATGGCTTGTGCCGGGAAACAAGCGGTCCATCGCGGACCGAGACGAGATAGCGCGCGCCCTGTCGCTCCAGCAGCGTATGCTTGCCACCGGGCGCGATGAGCACATGCCCGCGCATGACGGTGTCACCCTGCTCGGCCTCTTTCACTGAAACTTCGCACAGGGAGTCGAGACGGCTGGCGAACGCGCGCGTAAAGCGCTCAGGCATGTGCTGGACCACGACGATGCCCGGTGAGTTCGCGGGCAGAGCTTCGAGGACCTCGCGCAGGGCTTCGGTCCCGCCTGTCGACGCGCCGATGCAGACCACCATTTCGGTGGTGCGGCTCATCGCGCGGCCGCTGGGCGGTGGCAGCACGGCATCTGCTGTCAGCTTCTGCTCCGGCCTCATGCGCGGCGGCACGGGCTTGCGCGCCGTAACGCGGGCCCGGGCAGCGCCCTTCACGACCTCGCAAATGGTTGCGCGGGCTTCACTGAGGTGGTCGGCCACGCCAAGCCGGGGTTTCAGGATCACATCGACGGCCCCGGCCTCGAGAGCCTGGAGCAGCGTTTCCGAACCCTGCTCTGTCAAGGACGAGCACATGACCACGGGCACCGGGCACTGGCTCATCAGCTTGCGCAGGAAAGTGATGCCGTCCATCCTTGGCATTTCGACATCCAGGGTTATCACGTCCGGCACTTCGGTCTGGATGATGCGGGCTGCCGCAAATGGATCGGCGGCAGTGCCGATGACTTCCAGTTCGGGGTCTTCCTCGAGGATCGCCTTCATGGTCTGGCGCACGCTTGCACTGTCGTCGACCACCAGAACGCGGGTACGTGCGGGGCGCTTGTTCATGATGACCTCCGAAATACCGTGCCGGCAACCTGAGTGAGGTCATGCTTGAAGCCGGTGATCGACTCCGAGTGGCCGAGGAAAAGATAGCCCCCGGGCAAAAGCTGCTCGCACAGACGTTGCACGACCTGCTCCTGCGTTTGCTTGTCGAAATAGATGAGGACGTTGCGGCAGAAGATGAGATGTACCGGCTGATCGAGTGCATAGGAGTCATCGATCAGGTTGAGCCTGCCGAACGCCACGCGACGCCGAATTTCGGGAGCAATGCGGATCTCTTGCCGTTGCGGGTCCTTGGATTCGAGAATGTAGCGTCGACGCAGTGGAGCGGGGACGGGCTCAACCTGTTCGCGAGGGTAGATCCCCTTCATCGCCGTTGCCAGAACCTCGGTATCGATGTCTGTGGCGATCAGCCGATAGTCGATGCCGCGGTTCTTCGATGTGAAGTCGTCCAGCAGCATGGCGATCGTATACGGTTCGGCGCCCGTCGAACATGCCGCGCTCCAGCAGCGGATCTGGCGACAGCCTTCTTCCGCATATAGCGGCAGGACCGTGCCCGTGAGGTAATCAAAGTGCCCGGGCTCGCGAAAGAAATCGGTCTTGTTGGTGGTGACCGCGTTGATCAGGTGCTCGAGTTCGTCAGGATCGACTTGCCCGCCGATCACCATGTCGCAATACCCGCCCAGCGTATCGATACCGAGCGCCTTGGCGCGTCGCCGCAGGCGGCCCTCCAGCATGGTCTGCTTGCTGGACTTGATGTTGATGCCGGTTTCAAGCTGGATCAGTTCGGCAAGCGCCTTGAACTGCCTTGCGGAAATGCGATCGCTATCGGCTGCCAGACCAAAGGAGAGGGGGCTGAGATCGTTCAAGTGCGCACCATTTTCTTGAGGATTTTAAGGGCGGTCTTCAATCAGGCCGCCCGGCCGAAGTCGCTGTCCTCATGGTCTGCCCCACCACTGGTCAGGTCGAGCGCGAAGCCGTTGAGCCGCTCCTTCTGATGGGCGACCGAGTTCGGCTTGACGGGCCGAGCCTTGGTGGGAACCTGAGGCGCCGACTTCGGCTTCGGCTTGGCGTTGCGCGGTGCGCGCGGAGCCGCTTGTGCAAACGTGCGCTGTTCTTCCAGCTGGAAGAACGCGGTCGTTTGCTGCAGTTCTTCGGCCCGCGCCGCAAGAGAGTCCGACGTCGAGGAAATCTGTTCCGAAGCGCTGGCGTTCTGCTGGGTCACCTTGTCGAGCTGCTGGATCGCCTCGTTGATCTGCGAAGCTCCGATGTCCTGTTCGCGGCACGCGGCGCTGATTTCCGACACGAGTTCTGCCGTGCGGCGGATATCCGGTACCAGCTTGCTGAGCATTTCGCCCGCTTCGCTCGCCGCCTTCACCGTCTCGGCCGACACCGAAACGATTTCCGCTGCAGCACTCTGGCTGCGTTCGGCCAGCTTGCGCACTTCCGACGCAACAACGGCAAAGCCCTTGCCATGCTCTCCTGCCCGCGCGGCTTCGACCGCGGCATTCAGGGCCAGGAGATCGGTCTGCCGCGCGATCTCCTGAACAATGCCGATCTTGTCCGCGATCGTGCGCATGGCGATGACGGCCTTGTCGACTGCCGTTCCCGAAAGCTCTGCATCCTTTGAGGACTGGCGCGCAATCTTCTCGGTCTGCGCCGCATTGTCGGCATTCTGTTTGATGTTCGCGGCCATCTGCTCCATCGATGCCGAAGCCTCTTCTGCCGACGCGGCCTGTTCGGTCGCACCTTGCGACAGCTGCTGCGAACTGGTTGCCATCTGTGAACTGCCTTCGGCCACCTCGTTGGCGGCAAGGCTCACGTTGCTGGCAAACGCACGCAGGTTGTCGACCAGCACATTGATCGAATCCCGCATCTTCTGGTGATCGCCCTGGCAATCGATCTCGACCCGCTCACTAAGATTGCCGGCGCTGAGCTTGCTCAGCACGCGATTGCCTTCTTCGATCGGCAGGATCGTCGCATCGAGCATACCGTTGATGCCACTGATCAGGCTGGCAAAATCCCCCACGAAGCGACGATCGTCGCCACGCTCGCCGAGGCGACCGGCCGTGGCAGCGCCGATCAGCATCTGGATCTCCGAGGTTATCGCGCGCAGGTTCTGGCGCAGGTTCTCGATGGTGTCGTTGATGAAGGCCTTCTTGCCCGGTAGCGGATCCAGCCTGGCGTCGAAGTTGCCGAGGCTGAACTCGTGGACGATGCTCATCGCAAGCTTCTTCACCGCGATGTGCGCGTTGACGAGATTGTTGATGTCAGCGGCCATCTCGGCGATTTCCGCCGGAAGACTGTCCGATGCGATGACCACGTCGATATCGCCCCGTTCATGCTCGGCAGTCATGTACTTTATCGCACTGCCAAGCTCGCGGACCGGAGCCTGCGACTGGTCAAGCAGGCCATTGATCGCGTCGATCAAAGCGCTGGTGCGGGCATTGCAGCCTGAAGCGTGCAGGCGAGCGCCCAGATCGCCGTTCGAGATGGCGGCCTCTACGCGCGCAATCTCTTGCTGAACCTGGGCAGAAGAAACTGCCGTGAATGGATTGATGGCCATGGTTGTTCCCGTCCTTCTTGTTCTGTTCACCTCTGTGGCGGCAGCGCGCTCCGTTCGCTGTCGCGGGTGTTTCATGCGTTGACCAATTGACCTTCGCTGCCGATCCCGATGGCATCTTCGGTCGTGAAAATCCGGGCCGCGTCCACGATGACCACGAAGCCCGTGTCCCGACGCACCACGCCGGTTATGTATTCGGAGTTCCAGCTGATCCCGATGTCCGGGGCAGGTTCTATATCTGCCTTCTCGAAACTGGTGACGCTCAATACCCGGTCGATGACAACGCCCAGCGTCAGCAGGCGGTCGGGCAACCGCACATCGAGGATCAGGATGCGCGTGGCCAGGGTGGGGTCGGCAGACGGCAGGCCGAGACGCCGGCGGAAGTCGACCGTGGGCACGCCTTGGCCGCGAAGATCCGTCAGCCCGATGAAATGCGCAGGCCCATTCGGCAGGTAGGAGGGTGGCGCATAATCGAGGATTTCGCGCACTAGAGCGACGGGTATGGCAAAAACCTCGTTGCCCAGGCCGAATTCCACGACCTGAAGTTCACCCGCGCTGCTCATGCTGCGCGTCCGAAGTCTGCATCGTCGGCGTCGGCGCCACCGTCGGTAAGGTTGAGGGCAAAGCCGGCCAGTCGCTCCTTCTGTTCGGCTACGCTGTTGCGCTTTACCGGCTTGGTGGCCACGCGCGGCGTCACGCCGGTCTTGCGCGGCGGACTTGCCTGGCGGCGGCTTTGCGTACTTTGACGCGGCTCGGCATAGCTATTGCCGGTCCGGAAGAAGGAAATGGCGCTCTGCAATTCCTCGGCCTGCGATGCCAGTTCCTCGGACGTGGACGAAATCTGGTCCGACGCGCTGGCATTGATCTGCGTGACCTTGTCGAGCTGCTGGATGGCTTCGTTGATCTGCGACGCGCCGATGTCCTGCTCGCGGCAGGCTGCGCTGATCTCCGTCACGAGTTCGGCTGTGCGGCGAATGTCCGGAACCAGTCGCGCCAGCATTTCGCCCGCGTCGGTCGCCACCTTGACCGTCTCTGACGAAACCGAGACGATTTCGGCTGCCGCGCTCTGGCTGCGCTCGGCCAGCTTGCGCACTTCCGAGGCGACAACTGCAAAGCCCTTGCCGTGTTCGCCTGCGCGCGCGGCCTCGACCGCAGCGTTCAGGGCAAGCAGGTCGGTCTGCCGCGCGATTTCCTGGACGATGCTGATCTTCTCGGCGATCGTGCGCATGGCGTTGACTGCCTTCTCGACTGCCTGGCCCGAAACTTCAGCGTCCTTGGAAGATTGGCGGGCGATCTTCTCTGTCTGCGCCGCGTTGTCGGCGTTCTGTTTGATGTTCGCCGCCATCTGCTCCATCGACGCAGACGCTTCCTCGGCCGAGGCAGCTTGCTCGGTCGCGCCCTGGGAGACCTGCTCGGAGCTTGCTGCCAGCTGGCGGCTGCCGGCCGAGACGTTGTCGACCGCAGCTGAGGTCGTGCCGACGACTGTCCGAAGCTTTTCGATCATCGTGATCAGCGCGTTGCCGAATTGGTCATCGTCCGAAAGCGCCCGGTACTCGACCGTGAGATCGCCATCGGCGATGCGGTCGGCCACGTTGGCGGTTTTTTTCAGGTTTGATACCAGCGAATTGATGGCATCACGCATCCGCTGATGATCGCCGTGGCATTCGATATCGACGGTTTCCTGCAGGTTGCCGACGCTGATCAGCCGCAGAACGCGGTTGCCTTCCTCGATGGGCAGGATGATGGCATCGAGCATGCCGTTGATGCCGCTCACGAGGCGGGCGAAGTCACCGACAAAGCGCGAGGCAATGCCACGCTCCGACAGGCGCCCTTCGGTCGCTGCCACGATCAGCCGCTGGATCTCTGCGGTGATCTCGCGCAGGTTCGTGCGCAAGGTTTCGATCGTGTCGTTGATGAAGGCTTTCTTGCCCGGGAACTGCTCGAGCGGGGCGTCGAAATTGCCCTCGCCGAACGCCTTCACGCAGGCCATGGCCTTCTTCTTCACTGCGATGTGGCCCGCGACCATCTCGTTGATGCCGCGCGCAACCAGTCCGAAATCGCCTTCGAACCTGGCATCGTCGATGGTCACGTCGATGTCGCCGCGGTCGTGTTCGGCGGCCATGTGCTTCATCTCGGCGATCAGGCCCATCAGGTTGCCGCGCAGGGTTTCGATCGTGTCGTTGATGAAGGCCTTCTTGCCCGGGAACTGTTCGAGCGGTGCCTTGAAGTTGCCTTCGCCGAACTCCTTGACGCAGGCCATGGCCTTTTTCTTCACCGCGATGTGCCCGGCAACCATGTCGTTGATGCCGCGTGCCACGATGCCGAAATCGCCCGGGAACTTCGCATGGTCGATGACCACGTCGATATCGCCGCGATCATGCTCGCTCGACATGTGGTTCATTTCCGAGATCAGCCCGACAAGATTGCCGCGCAAGGTCTCGATCGTGTCGTTGATGAACGCCTTCTTGCCGGGCAGCTGTTCCATCGGCGCGTCGAAATTGCCCTGGCTGAATTCGCGCACGCAGGCCATCGCCTGTTTCTTGACGTTGATGTGTGCTGCAACGAGCTCGTTGATCTGTGTCGCCATGATGCCAAGCTTGCCGGGCAGGGCATTGGCGTCGATCACGACATCGATATCGCCGGCTGCATGTTCGTCGGTCATCCGGGCTATCTGCGTGGACAGCTCTTGAACCGGATTGGTCACGGCATCCAGCAGCCGATTGAACGCCGCCATCACGGCCCGGGTCGGGGCATTTCCGGTGGTTTCATCAAGCCGAAGCAGAAGATTACCCGTAGCAAGCGCCTGCTCGACCCGGCTGACTTCATCAAGAACCTGCTGTTCGGAAACTCTCGAAAGAATGCTGCGCATCATGCGGCCTCCGCGAGGGACGTGAAGATTGTGGGCAAATCGGGAATGACGATGACCGACCCCGGCTGGCGCACCAGTTCGCGCGCGAATTCGCGCTTCCAGCGCATGCCCAGCACGGGCGGCTCGCTGCTGTGCGCCTTGTCGAGGATCGTCACTTCGTGGACCTTGTCCGAGCGCAGCCCGATCTGGAGCGGCTCTCCGTCGATCTCGGTCTCGATCACGACGATGC
This sequence comes from Novosphingobium sp. CCH12-A3, assembly GCF_001556015.1. Classification (NCBI taxonomy): domain Bacteria; kingdom Pseudomonadati; phylum Pseudomonadota; class Alphaproteobacteria; order Sphingomonadales; family Sphingomonadaceae; genus Novosphingobium; species Novosphingobium sp. CCH12-A3. Next base: position 37,555 of record NZ_LSIA01000071.1, read on the forward strand.
GGTGATCGGCACTGGCCTCCTCGCCGGGATTGCGCGGCATGCCGAAGGCCACCCGCAGATCGGCGATCGGGATGATCTTGCCGCGAAAGTTGACGACACTGGCCACCAGATCCGGTGCGCCCGGAACGGGCGTTTCGGGCAGCAGGTCGAGTATCTCGCGGATGCTGACGGCCTCGATCGCCAGGCATTCATCGCCTACGTCGAATGTCAGCACTTCCAGTTGGCCGTTGTCATCCCATGGCGTTGTGCTGGTCGTGGTCATGGCGTCACCCTGCGGCACGGAGCCGCTCCTCATGGCTCTGGCCCAGCGCAACGAGCTGGACGACATCGAGAATGAGCGCGACCCCACCATCACCGAGGATGGTCGCGCCAGAGAAACTGGGGATCGAACGGTGCAGGCTCGACATGGATTTGATCACGGTCTGGTGGCTGCCGATGATCTGATCGACGACAAGTCCGACCCGCTCGCCTCCGGTTGCGATCACCACGATCTTCTGGAAGGGGTCGGGCCGGGTGCCCGTCGCGAAAAGCTCGCGCAGGCGCAGGAAGGGCACCAGGCGTTCGCGCAACTGGATCATGCTCCTCCCGCGCGAACGGATGTCTTCCTCCAGGCTCAGCTCCAGGCACTCTTCGACCGCCGCCAGCGGGATCACGTAGTTGTTATCCCCGACCCTCACGAGCAGCCCGTCGATGATCGCCAAAGTCAGCGGAATGCGCAGGGTTATGACCGAGCCCTTGCCGGGTTCGCTGGTCATGTCGATGTGTCCCCGCAGGCCTTCGATCGTGCGCTTGACCACGTCCATGCCGACGCCACGGCCTGACAGATTGGTGATCTGGGCGGCGGTGGAAAAGCCGGGCTGGAAGATCAGCTGCAGCAGCTCGCTATCGCTCAGCACCTGGCCTGGCTGGATCAGGCCATTGGCCTCGGCCTTGGCGCGGACCCGCTCGCGGCTGATGCCGCGGCCATCGTCCTCGATGGTGATGAGCACTTCGCCACCGGCTTGCTGGGCTGAAAGCCGGATGCGACCGGTCGCGGCCTTGCCCGCGGCAAGCCGTTCTTCCTCGGTCTCAAGTCCATGATCGCAAGCGTTACGGATCAGGTGGACAATCGGATCGGCGAGCCTCTCGGAGACGGTCTTGTCGATCTCGGTGCTCTCGCCATCGGTCACAAGCTCGATCGACTTGCCGGTCTCGCGGGCCAGGTCGTGGACCAGCCGGCGGAACCGTCCGAACAAGGCGGCAATCGGCACCATGCGCAAGACCATCATCGTGTCGCGCAGTTCGTTGGCGAGCCGTTCGACTTCCTCCGAGATCGAGCGCAGCGCGAGTTCGCCCGCAGGGCCGGAAATGCCATTGCCCGCAAGCTGGGCGAGGCGGCTCTGCACGATCACGAGTTCGCCCACCCGGTCCATCAAGAGATCGAGGCGTTCAGCCGGGACGCGCACACTTTCGCTGGGGCCGCGCGCGGCTTTCGCGCTGGCAGGTTCGGCGCTGGCGACTTCCGCGATGGCCAGCGCCGCATGCTCCGACGGAGTGGGCGAGACTGCCACAGCAGCAGTGTCTGGCGGACCGTCTTCAGCCGAGGCATAGGCTTCGTCGTTCGCGTCCGCGATCGGCGTGATGGACAGTTCCATGTCGTCGAGCACGAACAGGAAGACATCTTCGATGACATCGCGCGTCGCGCTGGCGGGCAGGTTCAACGACCAGCCCATCAGGCAGTGCGTGGGATCAAGCTCGTCAAGTGGAGGAACAGCGTCAAAATCCGCGACCACATCGGTGGCACCCAGTTCCCGCAACTCGTCGAGCAGAAGGAGCGGGTTTGTTCCGGTGGCAAGTGCATTGGCGGGCAGGCGGAAGTTCAGGTGCCATCCCTGACCTGGCCCGGCGGTGATCGTGGTGGCCGTTGTCGTGTCGTGACCGGCATCTTCGCTGCAATCCACGGCTGCAGGGGCGGCTGCTCCGTCCAGCAGGGCCTGGAGCCTCGCAAGCAGGTCGGCGCTTCCACTGTCCACGCCATCGCTGTTCGGCTGGTCGATGAGGGTGCGCATGTGGTCCATGGCAGACAGCGTCAGCGCAACCAGCTCTGCCGAAGCGCGGGCCTGCCCCTTGCGGACCTTGTCGAAGGCCGTTTCGCAATGATGGGTAAATGCGGCCAGGGCATCGAAGCCGAACATCGCGCCCGAGCCCTTGAGCGTGTGCATCCCGCGAAAGACGGTGTCGATGAGCTCCCGGCTGGTCAGGTCGTGGCTGAGATCGAGCAAGGCCTGCTCGGTCGCTTCGAGTAGCTCCCCGGCTTCGATCCGGAAGGCTTCGATCGGGTCCTGCCCGGTCATTGCCCCAGCACCTTTCGCGTTACCTTCAGCAGATTTTCGGCCACGAACGGCTTCACCAGCCAGCCGGTCGCGCCTGCGGCCTTGGCTTGCTGCTTCATGCCCTCATCCGATTCCGTCGTGAGGAATATGATCGGCGTACCGGCCTGAAGCGGCAGCTTGCGGATTTCCCGGATCATCTCCAGACCATTCATGTTCGGCATGTTTAGATCGGTGATGATCATGTCGAACTTCGATGACCTGGCCTGTTCGAGCCCTTCCTTGCCATCGGCTGCCTCCGCGACCTGATGTCCGGCTCCCGACAGCGCAATCCGGATTGCCATCCGGACGCTCATGGAATCATCGACGGTGAGTATGGTGGTCATTGCTCGGTGGCTCCGGTCGCACAGAGATTTTCACAGATCGCAGAGATCGGCCCGGCAAGGCCCGCGCGCTCGATCAGGCTGGCAATGGCAGGATCGGCAGCGGGGACGATCGAGATGCTCTTGCTTTCCCGCTGGGCAAACTTGCGCGCCGCCGCGAGGATCTGAAGGAAGGTGAGGTCGGCTTCGACCACGCTCGAGCAATCGATCTCGATCGAGGAATGGATCTTCAGCTCGTCGAGGATCGCCTCGCGGATGTCCGGGGCGGTGCTCAGGTTTGCAATAGTGCCAATCGGGATAGTCATGTTCCCTCCGCCCGTTCCGGCCGACGACATGACTGATGGCTTGCGATCTGCTCTTTTTACGTTTTCCGCGATATAGTTGTTGTTACTAGGCAGAAGCTTGCGTTCAGGTAGCCATTGCCGCAGAAACTTCATTAACCACGTGCGCTGATGAGCGGTTCGCGACGGCACTTCTACAATGCGGTCCAGTCGCTTGCTGGCCCCCGCCATGACGTGGCCGCCGTCGCGTTCCAAAGGCTGCAGCACAGTTGGTTTTGAGCGTTCGGACGGGCAAAAAAGTTGTCGCGACAACACTTGAGAACGGACTTTGATCCGGCCCGAAATACCGTGTTGCGGAGCGTTGCGTTGAGTGTTTTACTTTCTCGCCGTGTGGTCCAATCATGCTGCTACACGGAATAAGGGTGGATGCATATGAGGCAAGTTTTTCAATACCTTGCGCTGTCAACTGCGACCCTGCTCCTCGCATCTTGCGGCGGTGGCGGCAGCTCTGACAAGACCGCAGCCGACTCAGCGGCAACGACTGCTGAAACAACCACGGCGGCAGCCCCTGCAGCAGCAACCAGCGCGGCTGCGCCGACAGCAGATTCGACAGACACGCTCGATGGCACAACGCTCGCTTCGCTGACCGGCGATGCCGCGCATGGCAAGACCGTTTTTGCCCAGTGCCAGGCATGTCACTCGCTCGAAGCGGGCAAGAACATGATCGGTCCGTCGCTTGCCGGTATCGTCGGGCGCAAGGCCGGCTCCGAAGCTGGCTACACATATTCAGCGGCTAACAAGAACAGCGGCATCACCTGGTCTGCGGAAAAGCTGTTCCAGTATCTGGAAAAGCCCGCGCGCGTCGTGCCGGGTACCAAGATGTCATTTGCCGGCCTGCCCAAGGCGCAGGACCGCGCAGACGTCATTGCCTATCTCAAAGCTCCGAACTGACCTCGGTCCTTTCGGGTCGCAAGAAGGGGTGCGGACCACCAAGGTTCGCACCCCTTTAACGTAGCAGCAGTATCAGGCGGCAGCCGAACGCCGCGCCAATTCGCACTGCGACCAGATGTCGCTCAGCGCATGGATCAGCTTGTCCACGTCACCGTCGCTGTGCACCGGCGAGGGTGTGATGCGCAGGCGCTCGGTCCCGCGCGGCACGGTAGGGTAGTTGATCGGCTGGACGTAGATGCCGTGGTTGTCCATCAGCCAGTCGCTGATGCGCTTGCACTTGTGCGGGTCGCCCACCATCACCGGAATGATGTGGCTGGGGTTGGGCAGGTGCGGAATGCCGATCGCGTCGAGGCGGCGGCGGACGGTCGCCACACGCTCCTTGTGCCGGGCCCGCTCCATCTCGCTCGTCTTGAGATGACGGATGCTGGCAGCGGCACCGGCGGCAAGGGCAGGGGGCAGCGCAGTCGTGAAGATGAACCCACTGGCGAAAGTGCGGATGAAGTCGCACAGCGCTTCTGACGCCGCGATATATCCGCCCATCACGCCGAACGCCTTGCCCAGAGTCCCCTCGATCACGGTGATCCGGTCCATCAGGCCTTCACGCTCGGCCACCCCGCCACCACGAGGGCCATAGAGTCCCACGGCGTGAACCTCGTCGATGTAACTCATCGCGCCGTGCTTCTCGCAGACGTCGAGGATCTCGGCGATCGGACCGATGTCGCCGTCCATTGAATAGACGCTTTCGAACGCGACCAACTTGGGCACGTCCGGCCCGTATTCCGAAAGCAGCTCGTCGAGATGCGCCACATCGTTATGGCGCCACACCCGGCAGGTCGCGCGCGAGTGGCGGATGCCCTCGATCATCGAGGCATGGTTGAGCGCGTCCGAGAACACCACGCAGCCGGGGATCTTCGCCGCCAGCGTGCCAAGACCCGCCCAGTTCGAGACATAGCCCGAGGTGAAGAGCAGCGCCGCTTCCTTCCTGTGGAGGTCGGCCAGTTCCTGTTCCAGCAGCACGTGATGATGGTTCGTGCCCGAGATGTTCCGCGTACCGCCCGCGCCCGCGCCGCATTCGTCGAGCGTGTTGTGCATGGCTTCAAGAACCGCGGGGTGCTGCCCCATGCCAAGGTAGTCGTTCGAGCACCAGACCGTGACCTGCTCGGTCCGATCATCAACATAGCGCGTGGCGTGCGGGAAATTGCCGCACTTGCGCTCGATCTCCGTAAAGATCCGATAGCGCCCTTCACCCCGGACCGCGTCCAGTTCCCCCTTGAAGTAGCCCTCGTAGTCCATGGTCGTCGGTCCTCTTCGTGAATTCTTCTTTGCGGTCAGTTGGCAGGGCGGCGGCTGGGCAAGGCCCAACCCCACAGCGCCCCGTCGCGGATCGGCAGCGCCAGAAACAGGTGTTCGAGTGCGCCAAGGGCGGCCAGCGCGAAGAGCAGGCTCGCGCCCGATGCACTGGCGCTGCCCTCCGGCGCATTGATCGCGATCAAACCGAGCCACACCGCCAGAGCGGAAGTCCCTGCAATCGCGAGAAAAAGTTCCGCTCCCAAGCGCCGAGGCCCAAAGTAGGTCTTGAGGTAGGCGAGGTGCGGCGGAAAGATCTCGGTGCTCATGTTCGGCACGCCGAAGAAGATCACCAGCTTGGTCGAAAGCCGCATCGCCAGCAGCAGCGTGAACGTCATCGCGCCGATCTGGTTTGCCGCGTTCCAGCTCAATGAGATCAACCCGATTGCGCTCAGCGCCAGCGCGATCTCGTGCCAGGCCACCGCGCTCACGGCGTGGAAGAACCGCTCCAGCCCGCGCGCTTCGGCGGGGCAAGCTTCGCGCCTCGGACCGGTCACCGCTCCGGTCAGGAAGCTGATCTCGTGCCACGACCAGATCAGGATCGCCCCGGCAAACGCGGCATAGACCCCGATCAGCGTCGGCTTGTTCATCGACCAGGCCACCACTGCCAGCCCGCCGACGCCCGCAATTCCCGCCAGCTTCAGGCTGCGCGGGAAAGTGCGGCGCTCGCGGTTGTCCGCCCAAGCGATCAGGCCGGTCGCAAGGAACCAGACCACGATCGTGGCGATCACCGGCAGGACGTGGCCGGTCCAGCTTACCACGCGGGCTGCATCCGCACCGTGGCAGGCAGTTCGTTGCGGCGAGGGCGCAACAGGTACATTCGCGCGAAGTTCGCGCCCGCACCAAGCGCGCCCGAAGCCCGCATCAGCGCGCCGGAAAACCCGCCGCGCTTCTTGCCCTCTTCGATCTTCCGGCTCGCCACCAGCAGCCGCTTCATCGCCCGGCGGAAGCGCGGATTATCAGTATCGAGTTCGACCGGGAACACCTGGCGGCTGATCGCGGTGCAGATCTCGAACACGCGGTAGTCATAGGTCCCGGGATCGAGCCCCAGCGCCTTGTGGAACACCGGCCGCGCATGATCACGCACGTACATCGTCGAATAGACTGCGAGCAGGAAGAACCGCACCCACAGTTTGTTCATGCCCGTCAGCAGCTTCGGGTCGGCGCGCAGCAGCAGGGCAAAGGCCTCGCCATGACGGAACTCGTCGTTGCACCAGCTCTCGAACCAGTTGAAGATCGGATGGAAGCGCAGTTCGGGGTGCGCGGCCAGTTGGCGATAGATTGCGATGTAGCGCGCATAGCCGATCTTCTCGGACAGGTAGACCGAATAGAAGATGAATTTCGGCTTGAAATAATGGTATTTCTTGGCCTTGGTCAGGAAGCCGAGGTCAATGCCGATCCCGGCATCCTTCAGCGATTCATTGATGAACCCGGCATGGCGGCTTTCATCGCGTGCCAGCAGCTTGAACAGCAGCTTCATGTCGGGGTTCTTCGTCCGCCGCGCCATTTCGGCATAGAGGATGCAGCCCGAAAACTCCGAGGTCAGCGAGCTTACCAGGAAGTCGATGAACTCGGCCCGCAGCTCCGGTTCCAGCCCCTCGATCACCCCGGCAAAGCTTTCCTGGCGCTTGAAGTGCTTCTTGTTGGGATCGCTGACCATCTCGGCCATCAGCTCGTCCCATTCCTGGCGCACCAGCGAGACGTCGATGGAATCGAGCGCGGCAAAGTCGGTGGTGTAGAAGCGCGGGCTCAGCACTGTTTCATGCTGCACCATCTTGTGCACGTCGGGCTTGGGCGCACGTTCGGGCGCTGCCACAGGACGTTCGAGTGTGATCGCGTTCATCTCAGGCTCCCAGGATTGAAGCTGACCTCGTAAAGCTCGGTCAGGCCAAGGTAGGCGATAAGCCGCATCCACCCCCGCAGCAGGGGGCCTGCGCGGACGACGGTTGCCGTCCGCTCGAAAACGGCACTTTCGCCGAAGGCCACGCGGATCGGTTCGCCATGAACGCGAACCTTGTCGCCGGGCTCGACAGACAGATTGCCCGCCAGCTCGACATGCGCGTGGAAATGCGCCTCGCTTTGCTCCACCGCTATGCGACAGGGCACTTCGAAGGCGCGGGCGCGGATCATGCCTGATTGCCCTTTGCTTTGGCTCCACTGAGGAACTTGGCAAAGGCGGCCCGGTTGGTCGCGCCGAACGAGCCAAGCTCGATCGAACGCCTCGTCGCCGGGTCGCGCAGCGAGAGCGATCCGTTCTCCCACTGCGTCAGTTCGAAGGGTGCCGCTGGGCCGATCCCCTTCATCTTCCTTTCGCGAGCCATGCCGCGCATCACGCCGCGCACGAACCCGCCGCCATCGTTCTCGCCGATCATCGCGGCGAGTGTCGACCCTGTATCGGCATCCTTGACCACGACGGCTCCATCCGCCCGGTCCTCGAATGCCAGATGCCGCACCTCCAGCGCCGCCACGTTATCCCGCGCGCGTGCCACGGCCGGCACGGCCTCCCGCTCGAGCACGCCGACGCGCACCAGCGCGGTCAGCGCCAGCGTCGTCGCCACCAGCGCCCCTGCCAGGATCAGCGCCGGGCGGGGGACGGTGTTCTCGTGGTCATGGACTAAGCTGCCATGGTGGGGGCTCATGCCGCCGCTCCCTGCAGGCCGTGGTCACGCACCGGCACAGCTTTGGACCGCACCGCTGCTGCTTCGTTCGGCACTACTGCCGAGCAGGCCTTGGCAAGAACCTTGGCGACAGCTTCCGCGTCGGGGAGGGCGCGCAACATCGGGCTGGGCTGGCCAAGCCGCCACGGCCGCGCGTGCGGCCACAGCATGGCGAAGCCAAGCCGGTGCCGTCCGGTCAGTGTCAGCGCAATGTCACCATGCCCGCTGCCCTGCGGCCGCAGATCCGCCGAGCCGATCATCGCCAGCGGCAGGTTCACGCACTTGTTCAGCGCCACGCCGATGCGCAGAACGACGCGCCGGTTGGTGATCGTGTAGACCGTCGTCTTCGCCACGGCGATCGCGAACACTGCCAGTAAGCCTTGCGTGATTGCCCCGCCGACCACAGCCGCGCCCGCGCCAAACAGCTTGCCGCTGGCGAGGCCGAAAAGGGCCAGCACTGCGAAATAGCCGCTGACCCAGCGGGTGTGCAGAGCGCTGCGGGCAAAGGTTCGCCAATCGGGCGAGCCCTGCCACAGGATACTCTCGCCGGCGGGCAGATCGCCCGGCAGCCCGCGGATCGGCTCGTGGTCGTACTCGCTCATATCAGCGGTTCCAGCCGGTTTTCGTTGGCATAGAGGTAGCCGGTGCCGAAGTAGGCCACGGTGCGCTCTTCCTCATAGCGGGTGATCTCGCCCGGATTGGCGGGGAAGGGGGCGCCGGCAAAGTCGGCCGCGTTGATCGCGTCGATGATCACCGCGTTCTTCTTCACAACTGCCATCGGCATCGGAGCGAGGACTGTCTTGCCGCCCGTATCCACCGCCAGATAGCGCACCATGTGCTCGGCCCGGTCGACCCACATGTCGGTGACGACGCCAGCCTTGAGGCCATCTGCGCCATAGACGGGAAGCCCGCGCGGATCGGTGCTGGCCGTGGCAACGCTGATTTCCGGCACCAGGCCCATCGGCACGATGCGCGGATTGCCGTGGGCATCGATATCGGCCCACTTGGCACGGTCGGCATAGGAGCCGGGGCCGACGCCCGCGGCAAACACGTCACCCACCGGGCTCAGCGGTGCGCCACCGAAGTTCTCGCGACGCTTGGCGTTCACTTCGAACGGATCGCGCTCGCCGGTGGGCACGGATTTCGTGCCCTTGCCGAATGGCAGGATGAAGGTCTTGGGCGCGGCGGCCGAAAGCGGCCCGCCTTCGCTGAGCAGGCGCCCGGTCAGCGCATCCTCCAGCGGATAGCCCTCGCGTCGGTCCTCGCGGCGGAGCCAGAAGACAAGAGCGATGAAGAACCCGATGAAGGTTATCATCGCGATCTGAGCGGCATCGATCGTGCCGACGATATTGCCGTAGTTCATGTGCGTGTCCTCTTCGCGTTCCCTGTGCCCCTGCTGCTCATGTGGGGAATTCCGTCAGTCCAAAGCTTCGTCCCTCCCGCCGGATAGCCGCCGGGGTCTGGCCCACGAGCGGGCCCAGCACGACGAGCGTGGCCAGCAGCAGGCAGATCTCGATGATGTAGATCGTGGCATATCCCGTGGCGCGATTGGCCAGCGTCAGGCCCAGCTCGTCCGAGACGGCAAGGCTTGAGACCATATCGCGCAGCACCCCGCCCATGGCGATGGCAAGCCCGGCAAACGTCGTCTGCACCGCGCCCCAGGCGCCCAGGGGAAGGCCCGACGTCTTGTCGGTTGCCAAGGTCATCGCCGTGGTCAGCGTGCCGACAAGGAACAGCCCGGCGCCCGCACCGATCGCGGTCGCACCGGCAAGCAGGGCGACGGGGCTGGCGAGCGGTGCGGCAAAGATCACCAGCATGAATGCTGCGATCCCCACGACCGCGCCAAACCCGGAAATCCGCAGCGCATCCATCCCGCGCGAGAGCCACCGGGCCGAAAGCGTGAATCCGGCCAGTGCGCCCAAGGCCCAGCCACCGGTCAGGAACGTGGTCGCGCCCACCGAAAGGCCAAGGATTTCGCCGCCATAAGGCTCGAGCAGCGCATCCTGCATCGAGAATGCCGTGGCCCCGAGCCCGACCGCGACCAGCAGCCGCATCGTGATCGGCTCGGCCACGAAGCTCTGCCAAACGTCGGTAAAGGCGGGGCGCGGCGTCTGAGCCGAAGCGATTGTCGCACTGCGTGCCTCCTGCTTCCACAGTGCAATGACGTTGAGGAAGAAGGTCAGGATCGCCGAACCCTGGATCACCTGCACCAGACGGGTCGGCGTGAAGTGCGCCAGCAGTCCGCCGATCACCAGCGCAGCAATCATCATGCCCGCCAGCAGCGCCAGATAGAGCAGGGCGACCGCACGCGGGCGGCGCTCGTCATCGACAAGGTCGCCGGTCAGGGCAAGGCCAGCCGTCTGCGTCGTGTGCATGCCGAAGCCTGCGAGAAGGAACGCCAACGCGCTCGCCGCAGTGCCAATTGCGAAAAGCTCGGGCCGCGCCATAAGCAGCAGCGCGAACGGCATGATCGCAAGACCGCCGAACTGCATCAGTGTGCCGAACCAGATGAATGGCACCCGTCGCCAGCCCAGAACCGAACGATGCACGTCCGATTTGTGCCCGATCAGCGCGCGGAATGGCGCGGCGAGCAGCGGAATGGCGATCATCAGCGAGACCAGCCATGCCGGAATGCCCAGTTCCACGATCATCACGCGGTTGAGCGTACCGTTGAGCAGCACGGTCATCATGCCCACGCTCACCTGGAACAGTGAAAGACGCAGCAGGCGTGACAGCGGGATCTCGGCGCTGGCCGCATCGGCGAAGGGCAGCCAGGTGAGCGCCACCTTGCTCCATTTCGCAGAAAGGGCCTGCCGCTGCGCCATCAGATCTTCACCAGCTCCATCGCATGGCTCTTGTAGAACCCGCTCGAAATCCGGCCGGAGCGGCGGACCTCCCACCCTTCGAACTGGCTGAGCGCTGCACGCAGCTGGCTTTCGGCAATAGGCACGATTGCGGGCGAACGATCAGAGCGCGGGAAGACCTTGCCCACGGTATGCATCGCGCCGAGCAGCGGGGTGTAGGGCGCGAAAGTGAACAGGATCGAGCCTGTGCAACGGCTGGTCAGCGCCGACAGCGCCCAGACCATGTCCGGCAACGTGTAGTGGATCAGCGAGTCCATCGCCACGACATGGTCGAAGCCGCCCAAGGCCGGATCGAGCATGTCGCCCACGCGCCACTGGATGCGCCCATGGCCAAGATAGGAAGGCGCGCGCTCGGCCGCGATGTCGACCAGCCCCTGCGCCACGTCTATCGCCGTCACCACGGCACCGCGACAGGCCGCTTCCACGCTGAGGCTGCCAGTTCCGCAACCTGCATCCAGCACGTCGCGCCGCCGCAGATCCTCGGGTAGCCAGCCGAGCAGTTGCGCCCGCATCGCATCGCGCCCCGCCCGCACGGTTGCGCGAATGCCGCTGACCTTCGCGGTCGAGGTCAGGTCGATCCACGCCTTCTGCGCCGTGCCGTCGAAGTATGCGGCCAGCTTTTCGCGCTGGCTGTCATAGCGGTTGGGAGCAAATTTCGTGGCCATCATTCGAACCCCAGGAAGTCGAAGATATCGCGGTCCTTCATCGGGTTGGCGACAACCGGGTCGACGCCATCCCACAGCATTTGTGCAAGCCGCAGGTATTCCTGCTGCGCAGCAATCACTTCCGGCGAAGGCTCCATCTCGAACAGCGTGCACTTCTTCAGGCGGCTGCGGCGGATAGCGTCGACGTCGCGGAAGTGCGCCAGGCGCTTCATCCCGATCGCTTCGCTGAAGCGGTCGATCTCGTCCGTCGCGGCAGAACGGTTGGCGATCACGCCGGCAAGCCGCACGTTGTAGTTCTTCGCCTTCGCACCAATGGCCGCGACGATCCGGTTCATCGCGAAGATTGAATCAAAATCGTTCGCTGCCACCACCAGCGCGCGTTCGGCATGCTGCAGCGGTGCAGCAAAGCCTCCGCACACCACGTCACCCAGCACGTCGAAGATCACCACGTCGGTATCTTCCAGCAGGTGGTGCTGCTTGAGCAGCTTCACCGTCTGCCCCACGACATAGCCGCCGCAACCGGTGCCTGCCGGCGGTCCTCCGGCCTCCACGCACATCACCCCGTTGTAACCCTCGAACATGTAGTCCTCGGGCCGGAGCTCCTCCGCATGGAACTCGACGCTTTCGAGCACGTCGATCACCGTCGGCATCAGCTTCTTGGTCAGCGTGAAGGTGGAATCGTGCTTGGGGTCGCAACCGATCTGCAGCACGCGATGGCCAAGCTTGGAGAACGCCGCCGAGAGGTTCGACGAAGTCGTCGATTTGCCGATCCCGCCCTTGCCATAGACGGCAAAGACCTTCGCGCCCTTGATCTCGTCGCGCGGGTCCAATGAGACCTGCATCGATCCTTCGCCGTCCGGCTGGCTGAAGCGCGCCCTTGGGTCGAGCAGGTTCATCGCAAACTCCTATTCCGCCGCAATTGCGGAAGTGATGGTGGAAGGGGCATGCCCCGTGAACACGCCTTCCAGCCTGTCCTCGAGCTCGTCGCTGGCCATGCGCAGCGCTTCGAGCGTATCGTCGTCGGGTTCCCACAGGCGCCGTTCGCAGGCTTCGAGCAGGCGGTTTGCCACCCGCGCTGAACTGGTCGGGTTAAGCTGCGAAAGCCGCTCGCGCATCGCCGGGTCGAGCACGAAAGTCTCGCTGATCTGCTGGTACACCCACGGCGCCACCTGGCCCGTCGTGGCCGACCAGCCCACGGTGTTGGTCACGTGCTGCTCGATGTTGCGCACGCCTTCGAAGCCATGCTTGAGCATCCCTTCGAACCATTTGGGATTGAGCGTGCGCGTGCGTGTTTCCAGATCGATCTGTTCGGCCAGCGTGCGCACCTTGGCTTCGCCCACCGTGGCGTCGACGATATAGACGGGCGCTTCTGCCCCCTTGGCCCGCGCGATCGACCGGCTCACCCCACCCAGGCTGTCGACGTACTGGTCAAGATCGGTAATCCCGACCTCGACGCTTTCGAGATTCTGGTAGACGAAATCCACGTCCTTCAACGCGCTGCGCAGAAGGTCGCGCTGCGCCACCGGCGTGCCCTTGACGCCATAGGCATAGCCCTTGCGCGTCTCGAAGGCGTTGGCCAGCTCGTCGGGATCGGCCCATACGCCCCCTTCGATCAGCTGGTTGACGTTCGCGCCATAGGCACCCTCGGCATTGGAGAACACGCGCAGTGCGGCGGTTTCCATGTCGCATTGATGTTCGGCCTGATGGGCAAGGCTGTGCTTGCGCACGAAATTCATCTCGAGGGGCTCGTCTGCATTCGCAGCAAGCAGTGCGGCTTCGGCCAGCATCCGCGTCTGCAGCGGCAGCAGGTCGCGGAAGATGCCCGAAAGCGTCACCACCACGTCGATGCGCGGGCGGCCCAGTTCATCCAGCGGGATCAGTTCGGCCCCGGCAAGGCGGCCATAGCTGTCCATCCGCGGCCGCGCGCCCATCAGCGAGAGTACCTGCGCGATCTGCGCGCCTTCGCTCTTCATGTTGTCCGTGCCCCACAGCACCATGGCGAGGCTTTCCGGAGCGGCCTCTCCGTTCGCGGCATGGCGCGCCAGCAACCGGTTCGCCTGCAGCTTGCCCTGTTCGCAGGCAAAGCGCGTGGGCAGGCGGAACGGGTCGAAGCCGTGGAGATTGCGCCCAGTCGGCAGCACTTCGGGATTGGCCAGCAGATCGCCGCCGGGGGCAGGGCGGACGTATCCGCCATCCAGCGCGTGCATCAGCGCGCCAAGTTCGTCGCAGGAATCCAGCGCCGCCTCGATCGCTTCGGCCGAACTCTCGCCCGCTTCCATCAGTGCTTCAACAAGTTCCGCGCGCTCCGCACCGGCAGGGGCCTCGCCCAGAACATGCAGCCCATGCGGGATCAGCGTGCGCTCCAGTTCATAGAGATTGGCGCTCAGTTCCGGCACGCTCTCAGCCGTCACGTCGAGCGCGTCGCACTCGTCCCAGATCAGCTCTTCCAGCGCCCGGCGCTCCGGCTCGTCCGTTGTCATGCGCCAGCGCTCGATGCTCGCCTTGAGATCGGCAAAGCCGCGATAGAGTCCGGCTCGGGCCAGCGGCGGTGTCAGGTAGCTCAGCATGGTCGCGCCCGAACGCCGCTTGGCCAGCACGCCTTCGGAAGGGTTGTTGGCGGCAAAGAGGTAGAAGTTGGGCAGATCGCCCAAGAGACGCTCCGGCCAGCACTTGCCGGTCAGGCCCACCTGCTTGCCCGGCATGTATTCGAGCGCGCCATGCGTGCCGAAATGCAGCACGGCATCGGCGCCGAAGTCCTCCCGGATCCAGCGGTAATAGGCCGAAAACGCGTGCGTCGGGGCAAAGTCGCCGTCGAACAGCAGGCGCATCGGATCGCCCTCGTAGCCGAACCCCGGCTGTACGCCCACGAACACGTTGCCGAACCGCGCGCCGAGGACGTGGACGTGCGAGCCGTCGCTCTGGATCTTGCCCGGTGCCGGGCCCCACTGCGCCTCGATCTCGGCGAGGTAGGGCTCGCGCCGCACGTGTTCGTCGGCATCGATGCGGGTGTAAACGTTGGCGTCGGCGCCGAACCGCTCGGCATTGCCCTTCAGGATTGCATCGCGCAGCGCGTCCACGCTTTCGGGCACTTCGACCTGATAGCCCTCGCGCGCCATCCGCTTCAGCGTCTCATGCAGCGATTCAAACACCGCAAGGAATGCTGCAGACCCGGTCGCCCCGGAATTGGGGGGGAAGTTGAAGATGGTGATCGCCACCTTGCGCCTTGCTCGCTCAGCCTTGCGCAGTGCCACGATCTTCACGACCTTCGCCGCCAGCGCTTCGACCCGCTCGGGGCAGGCACGCATAGCGTTGACCGGCCCGGTGCTCTCGAACACGCAGGCCTTGGCGCATCCAGCGCAAGCCTTGCCGGCACCGTCCGAACGCCCGACGAACACCGTCGGCATCGTTGCGCCATCGAGTTCCGGGATCGCCACCATGATGGTCGATTCAAGCGCCAGCAGCCCCTGCCGCGATGCGCCCCACTGCTCCAGCGTCTGGAACTCCAGCGGATGCGCCGCGATGTAGGGCACGTTCAGGCGGGCGAGGATCTCTTCCGCCGCCTTTGCGTCGTTGTAGGCGGGCCCGCCGACCAGCGAGAATCCGGTCAGCGAGATCACCGCATCGACCACCGGCTCGCCGTCCTTCAGGAAGAACTTCTCGATGACGGGGCGCGAATCCAGCCCGTTGGCAAAGCCAGGGATCACGCGAAGACCTGCCGCTTCCAGTGCAACGATCATGCCGTCGTAATGCCCGGCGTCCTTCGAGATCAGGTAGGAGCGCAGCAGCAGCAGGCCGACCGTGCCATTCGCGCCCTGCCGGGTTGGCAACAAGCGCAGGCTGTCCGAAAACTTCTGCTCGGTGCGCGGGTGATAGACGCCCACTTCGGGATAGTCGCGCGGCGCTTCGGCCCTGGTCATGCCCCGCCGGGTCAGACGCTCGCCCGCGGCATAACGGTCGATCAGCGCACGGACCATCGACACCACGTTGTCGTCCGATCCGGCCAGCCAGTATTGCAACGTCAGGAAATATGCGCGCACGTCCTGCGCGGTGCCGGGAATGAAGCGCAGTATCTTCGGCAGGCGGCGCAGCATCCGCATCTGGCCCGCGCCGGAATTCGCGCCCGGTTTGCCCGATCCACGCAGCTTCTTCAGCATGGCGAGCGGCCCCTTGGCAGGTGCGTCCATACGGTAAGCGCCCATCCGCGTCAGCCGCACCACGTCGCCCGAAGACATCAGGCAGACCATCGCGTCGCAATCTTCACGCCGCGCTTCCAGCGTCGGCAGAATCGCGCGGATGTGATCGTCAAGGAACAGCATCGTCACGATCACGATGTCGGCCAGTGCAATTGCTGATTTGGTCGCCTCCAGCGCCTTGCTGCCGGGCCGGTCCCAATCGGTCGCCGCATGCAGCGTAACGCTGACATTGTCCTGCCGCAGTCGCGCATCGGCGCGTTCGACGCCAGCCTTGAGGTGGTTGTCCAGCGTGACGATCGCGACACGGACCTGAGGGGCGCGGCTACCGGGCATAGTGGGCCTTCGCATCATAGAGCGTGGCCAGATCGACCGCGCCGCGCCCTTGCGAAAGCGCAAAGGCCTCGGTGTTGCGGCGAACCTTTCCGCGCACGAAGAACGGGACTTTCTTGAGTTCCTGCTCGGCCTCGGCGGTCCACGCGATGGTGGTCGCGGTCGGCAATTCGGCCAGTTCGCCCCGGGTTGAGGGCATCGCTGGTTCCGCCTGTTGCCGTGCCACTGGAGCCGCGCCATGCAAGTGCGATGGCCCTGCCTCGTCCGAGAACTCGAAGTCGTCGCGGAACATCGTCAGCAGGTGTTCCTCCAGCCCCATCACCAGCGGATGGACCCAAGTATCGAAGATCACGTTGGCGCCTTCGAAGCCCATCTGCGGGCTGTGGCGCGCAGGGAAGTCCTGCACATGCACCGGCGAGGAGATTACCGCACAGGGAATGCCGAAGCGCTTGGCGATATGGCGCTCCATCTGCGTGCCCAAGACCAGTTCGGGCGAGGCATTGAGGATCGCGTCCTCCACTTCGAGATGGTCGTCGGTGATCAGCGGCTCGACGCCATAATGCGCTGCCGCAGCGCGCATTTCGCGCGCAAATTCGCGGTTGTAGCAGCCCAGGCCGCAGATCTCGAAGCCCAGTTCCTCATGCGCGATCCGCGCCGCGGCAATGGCGTGCGTGGCATCGCCGAAGATGAAGACGCGCTTGCCGGTCAGGTACGTCGAGTCGACCGAACGGCTCCACCACGGCATGCGCGATTGCGGGTCGGCCAAGGCCTCCGTTGCGTCGACGCCGGCCAGCGCAGCGACTTCCGCAATGAAATCCCGGGTCGCGCCCACCCCGATCGGCACGGTGCGGATCGCCGGCTGGTGCAGCGCCTGATCCAGCCAACGCGCCGCTTCCCCGCCAACTTCGGGATACATCACGATGTTGAAATCGGCCCGGCCCAGCGTGCGGATGTCGTCAGGCGCAGCATCCAGCGGGGCGACGCAGTTCACGTCGATACCGAGGTTCCACAGCAACTTGCGCACTTCGAGCACGTCGTCACGATGGCGGAAGCCCAGTGCGCAAGGGCCGAGCAGGTTGACCAGCGGACGCCGACCTTCGCGCGGGGAGGGACGCACGTCCCGATCCACCAGTTGCCGCACGACGCGGTAGAATGTCTCGGCCGCGCCCCAGTTCTCCTTGCGCTGATAGCTCGGCAGCTCAAGCGGGATCACCGGGCAGGGCAGCTCCAGCGCTTCGGCAAGGCCCGCCGGGTCGTCCTGGATCAGTTCGGCGGTGCACGATGCACCCACCAGCAGCGCCTTGGGCGCAAACCGTTCGTAGGCATCACGTGCGGCGTTCTGGAAGATGCTCGCCGTGTCCTTGCCCAGATCGCGCGCCTGGAAGGTGGTATAGGTCACCGGCGGGCGCTTGCCGCGCCGTTCGATCATCGTGAACAGCAGGTCGGCGTAAGTGTCGCCCTGCGGGGCATGCAGCACGTAATGCAGATCCTGCATCGCCGTGGCGACGCGCATCGCCCCCACGTGTGGCGGACCCTCGTATGGTGCGCCTCGTCCCGGATGGTCCGGGGTGCATATGACTGGAATGCAAAGGAGAAA
>NZ_LSIA01000072.1:0-18393 GCF_001556015.1 Novosphingobium sp. CCH12-A3
TTTGGTTGGACACCTATGGTGCCCGGAAGACGGGAGGCGTCCATCCCATAACATGAAGACCGCTGTCGACCGGATCGGTGCGGGCAAGGTGCGCCAGGTCAATGCCCGGTTCTCGGCCATGGCCAGCCATTACCTGTTCGAGCCGGAGTTCTGTAATCCCGCCGCCGGATGGGAGAAGGGTCAGGTCGAGAAGAACGTCCAGGATGCCCGGCGCCGGCTGTGGCAGCCACTGCCGTGCTTCCCCGATCTTCCGGCGCTCAATGCCTGGCTCGAGCAGCGCTGCATCGAGCAATGGAGCCAGATTCAGCATGGCCTCATGCCGGGCACGATCGCCGATGCCTGGGCCGACGAGGTTGCCAGCCTTATGCCGCTGGGACGGACCTTCGACGGCTTCGTCGAGCATGCCAAGCGGGTCTCGCCGACCTGTCTCATCCACTTCGAGCGCAACCGCTACAGTGTGCCGGCATCGTTCGCCAACCGCCCGGTCAGCCTGCGTATCTACCCGAACCGGATCGTCGTGGCGGCCGAGGGGCGGATCCTGTGCGAGCATGAGCGGATCATCGAGCGGTCCCATCATCTGCCCGGACGGACGATCTATGACTGGCGTCACTACCTGGCGGTGATCCAGCGCAAGCCAGGGGCTCTGCGCAACGGGGCACCCTTCCTGGAGATGCCCGATGCCTTCCGACAGTTGCAGGGCTCTCTGCTCAAACGGCCCGGTGGTGACCGGGAGCTGGTCGAGATTCTCGCCCTGGTCCTCCAGCACGACGAACAGGCCGTCCTATGCGCCGTCGAGCTCGCGCTTGAAGCCGGCGTGCCGACCAAGACCCACGTCCTCAACATTCTGCACCGACTGACCGACGGCAAGGCTGGCACGCCACCGAAGATCGACGCACCCCAGGCCCTGACCCTGCGGCGTGAACCCAAGGCCAACGTCGAGCGCTACGATGCGCTGCGCAGCAGGGAGACCACCCGTGCGTCATGATCCCGCCAGCGCCGCCGTCGTGATCATGCTGCGTGGCCTCAAGATGTACGGCATGGCTCAAGCCGTCAGCGACCTCGTCGAACAAGGGGCCCCAGCCTTCGATGCCGCCGTGCCGATCCTGTCCCAGCTGCTGAAGGCCGAGGTGGCCGAGCGCGAGGTGCGCTCGATCACCTACCAGACCAAGGCGGCGCGCTTCCCCGCCTACAAGGACCTCACCGGCTTCGACTTTGCCTCCAGCGAGGTGAACGAGGCGATGGTCCGCCAGCTTTACCGGGGCGAGTTCATCGACGGCGCCAATAACGTCGTGCTGATCGGTGGGCCCGATCCCACGACATAATACACACCTCGCTATGTTATTGAAAATTCAAGACGCTCTGAGCATCTGATTGTGATAACGGGCTCCGCATGCCCCGTTTGGCGTAATGCTGTATCTCTGAGCGGTCGATATCTGCCCGCTTAATGACCCAAGGCGCGCCCTTGCAGTATTGCTCAGCTGGTAGATGGCCAGCGCGGATCATGCGCAATACGGTCATCGGTCGCACATCGAGTATCTCTGCGGCTTCCTTCAAGGTGTGCTCGCGACGCGCAATGCGCTCACCCACGTTATAGACGTCTATACCGCGCTGATTGCGGAAGGAGCAAACGCGTGATTGCGTCCATCCGTTCTTACGACCGGTGATTTTAACCATTCGATTCAAGAGCGATGCGATGTCCTTGTCGGGCAATTGCCGTGCGAGTGCCTCGATCAGCGGATCGAGATCAGGAGCTAAGCTCCAACGATGGTGACCCGCCTTGTTCTTTTTGACAGCAAGGGCAGTATGATCGCCGCCCTGCCAATGCACCATCATCTTGATTTGCTCGTCCTCGACGCGCACGACGATCTCGCGCACGACGGCGCGGATGATGCGCTTGCGCGTGCCGTTTGTTGCATTGGGATGATGCCACGCTTCGGCGAGATCAGCGCCCATGCGGAGCAAATCCAACCGTTCAGCGTCTCCCAGTGCCTCTGGCTTCCTGCTGTCGAGCGCATCCAGTTCCGACTGGCGTTCTCGAACCAGGGTCAACGCAGCATCCCACCGTCGCTCGAGCTCTGCCGCCACAAGCCGGTTGTCGGGATCGACGGCATCATACTGGCGCCGGGAATGGGCCGCCTCATAGCGGGCCTGTTCGAGCGCCAGTACCACTTGGCACCGTTTCTCGTTCGCCTGCTGGGACGAGATCACGACTGCCTGAAGCGCCGCCTCAAAGCCGAGCGGCTGAAGGCGCTCGAGAACCTCGGTGCCGACCGCTTGATCGACGCGCAGCGAACCAAAGCCGATGCACGGGTCGGTCCCATGGTTGATGAAAGCGCCGCGACAGTGATAGCGTCCAGTATTACCATTACTGCCCGAATAGCCGACGTGAAGCTTGCGTCCGCAATGGCCACAACGCAGGAGGCCGCCGAGCAGGAGCTCGCCCTTGCGCAGCGCACCGCGGGGCATCATGCCCTTGCTCGTGGCGTTGTCGGCGATCAGACGCTGGTTCCTCTCGAAATCCGCCCAACTGAGGTAACCTTGATGATGGTCTGGGATCAAGACCTCCCAATCGGCCTGTTCCCGTCTGAAACCGCGCACGATGCGCTTGCGCCCCGCCTCGATCGTGACGCGACTGCAGGTACGCCCGAATGTGTAGGCGCCGCCGTAGATCGGGTTGGTGAGAATATGGTGTACGGTGTTGTAAACGGGCAGCTTCCAGACAATTGACCGTCCAGCTTCGCGCGTATGGCAGACCGCCGGCAGCAAGATACCTTCGCTCCTCAGCGAGAGGTGGACCTGCCGAATGCTTTGCAGCTCGGAAAAGCGCTTGAAAACAAGCGTGAGGGCCTCACGCACGCGCTTGTCGGGATCCATCTCGATGCGGTCATGCCTTGACTTAACATAGCCCACGGCCACAGTCAGAAAGAGCTCGCCGCGTCGCGCTTTAGCCTTCAGCGCCTCGATCGATCGCGCGCGCAGAATTGACAGCTCGAGTTCGCTCATCGTCCCCTTCATACCGAGCAACATTCGGTCGTTGGGATGGCGCGGCTCGTAAATGCCATCCTCGTCGATGATGACCGTACCGACCAGGCCGCAAAACTCGATCAAAGTGTGCCAGTCGCGGCCGTTGCGTGCGAGCCGCGATGCCTCGATCGAGAGCACTGCGCCGACGCGCCCTTCGCAAATCGCCGCCAAGAGCTTCTCGAAGCCGGGACGGCTGATGCCAGAGCCCGAGCGCCCAAGATCGTCGTCAATAACGGTTATGTCGTTCCAGCCAAGGCTGCGGGCGCGATCTGCAAGACCATATTGGCGCCGCCTGCTCTCGTGGTTGTGGGCGAGTTGGTCTGCCGTCGACTGACGGACATAAACGTAGGCACCCCGTGCCAAATGCTCAGGCATGATCTTCATGATCTGTCTCCCCCTTCGCTTGCCCCACTGCCTCCCGGAGCAGGGCCGAGATCAGCGGAAGAAGACGCTCCCGCGCACCTAGGAAAACAGTCGTCACCGGCATCGCCGGAGAAAACAGGTCTGGTTGTCGCTGATTGCGCGGTTGCCTTTGCTCCATGGTTATCTCCTCCACGACGCGAGTCGTCGCGGAGCGAACTTAGGCCTGCATCAAGTTCCCGGCGCAGGTCGCGAAGACACATGAGTGGGAACCGCGGTTTGTCGATGACCGCCATCAAGGCGGCTGACTCTTCGGTCATCCAGATCGGCACAAGCGCCAGACTACCGTCTAGTTGGCGCCCGACGTAGGCCGGCTCGCCGCAATATCGCTGACGCCCAGCAACGATTAGCTCCTCGCCAGAGCGAGGATGGAATGCGTAGTGCACATGCACCTTCGCGTTGTCTTGCTGATATCGGGCATTATGCGCCCCGTCCGACCCGGGTGGGCAAGAGCTGGCTCGCCTGTGCGATCGGGCATCAGGCTTGCCGCGACAATTACTCGGTCCTCTACACCCGGCTGCCGCGGCTGATCGACGAGCTTGCGCTCGCCAAAGGCGACGGACGCATCGCGGTGCGTATGAAGAACCTCGCCCGGGTCAACTTGCTGATCCTCGACGACTGGGGTCTGGAACCGCTCGACGGCAATGCCCGGCACCACCTGCTCGAAATCCTCGAAGACCGCTATGGCCGCCGCTCGACCATGGTGACCAGCCAACTTCCAGTGGCGCGCTGGCACGAACTGATCAACGATCCCACCTACGCCGATGCGATCCTGGACCGCCTCGTTCACAACGCCCACCGGCTCGAAATGACCGGCGAATCCATGCGCCGCCTCACCCCGGTTGCGGCAGCTTGACCATCGGCAAAACGTAGTGCCACAAGACCACCACGATCAGGCTCCAGCCCGACCGGCATCACATCGGAACGGTGGCCGGGACCAGATCGGAATGGGTGGCCGGCTTCCTCGGAATCCGCAGCGTCGCTCAGTGGCACGCCGAACGCGCAGGCCGGCGTCGGCGTCTGGGCAAGCTGGGCAGCAATCCTGCTCTGCGCGCACACACGAGGAGCGCCTTTCTGGTCGAGTCACAAGTGCGAACCCTTGGGCTCAAGACCCATTGATGAGCAGGCAACTAAATGATTCAGGCTCTGCTACGAGACTGGTCATTTGCGACCTGGACTGGCTGACGGGCGATCAGATGGCACGTCTGTCGGCATTTTGCCGAAGAGCCACGGGAAACCACGTATTGACGATCGGCGAGTCCTGATCGGGATTATCTTTGTCAATTGGAACGGCCTGCGCTGACGCGATGCGCCAAGGGAGTACGGGCCTCTTGCTGGAAACGACGGGCACTGCTTCCAGCCTTAGGGTTAAACCGGGATCTCGGGCTGCTGATCGGACGGACCAAGAACGGCGTGAAAATCAAGCACTACGCCGCCACCGAAGCCAACGGACGTTCCTTGTGCGTCTTCATCACGGCGTAGCAATCAGCCACGACCGATGCCCAACCGTTTACTTCTCCGCACTCGCTCTATCCGCCACCTGGGGCTCTGGCTGCGATCAGGAAGGCCTAACAAAGCGCCTTATGCGGAACGCGATGCGAACGTGCCATACTGCCCGCGGAAGAACAGCATCGGGTCCGTCTGCCGATAGGCTTCAAGCCTCAATACTCGGCCGAGGACGAGAAAATGGTCACCGGCGGGCGTTACCGATTCAAGTTTGCATTCGATGGAGGCGACGGCTCCAGCCAGGACTGGCAACTGGTGGTCGGAAATGCTGAATTCGACGCCGGCAAACTTGTCTCCCGGTCCTGCAATCTGGCGGCACAGATCAGTCTGGTCGCTTGCAAGGACATTGACGCAGAAATGCCCGGCTTTCTCAATGAGCGGCCATGTGCTGGAACTGACCGCCGGAAAGAAACCGACCAGCGGAGGATCAAGCGAGACCGAGCTGAATGAACCGACAACCATCCCGACCGGCTTGCCCGTGGTACCCATGGCCGTCAGTACGCAAACGCCTGTGGGGTAATGACCCAGCACATCGCGGAATTTTGCCGCTTCGATCCGCATTTCACTCATTCTATGGGTTATCCTCAATTCCATCAGCGATGCAGCGCCAGCTATCGGTCAGCGATGCGGCCACAACCTGCGTTTAGATAGGGATCGTTTCTGTTGCCCGGCACGCCGTTCGGCCACCGGCAGTCTCTTTTGTCAAACTGATCCGGCGATAGGTTTTTCAAGGCATGAATGCGATCATCGATGGCCGACAGGGCCAGTCCGGGATTGCCTGCAGTTCTGGCGGCACTCCGCAAGGCCAATGAGTCGGCAGCAGCCCAGCGCAGGAAAACCAGATCGATGGGAACACTTTCACCTGACGATGTCCGTGCCGTCGATGCCGACAGTCTGCTTGATACCTATCCCTTGCCTGAATATCTACGGGAGAACGTGCGGCCGGGGCTGGAGATGCTTCTGGCATCGGCTGCCGAGATGACCGACCTCAATGCGAATGGTCGTGCCCGGCTCATGTTCGGAATTCATGACGATCTTGCGCGATTGAAACAGATCGCAGATGACCGGGCGAGTCATCCCGAAATCGCCGACGTGGAGATCCGTGAGCCTCTGTTCATCGTTGGCCTTCCGCGCTGCGGCACAAGCGTGCTGCACGCGCTGCTCAACGAAGATCCCGATGTGCGCGCTCCGTTGCAGTGGGAGATCGCCTATCCATCGCCACCGCCGGAACGGGCGACCGAGAAGACCGATCCACGCATTGCCAAGTACGATGCCTATCTTTGGGAATCGTTTGGCGGCGACCCCAAGGAGTTGCTCAAGGGCCATCCGCTCGGTGCGATGATCCCGCAGGAATGCGGCTCGTTCATGACCAGCTCTTTCCAGAGCAGCAACGTGTGCATGCTGCAGAACCTTCCCCGATTCTACGAATGGTTCAAGGGCATTGATGCAACCTTCCGCTATGAAGTGCACAAGATGTGGTTGCAGCATCTTGGCTGGAAGAATCCCCGCAAGCATTGGGTGCTCAAGATTCAGGAGCACATGTACAAGATGCGCGAACTGCGCACGGTCTATCCCGACGCGATCTTCATTCAGCCGCACCGTGATCCGGCACAAGTTGTCGCATCAATTTCGCAGCTGATGTACGTGATCCGCAGCCCGGCCTATGACGAGCCGGGCAAGGAGAAGATCGGCCAGGAGTTCCTGAACCTTTGGGCAGACGGTATCGAGGCGATGATGAACTATCGCGACGCCCATCCGGACCTGCCGATCCATGACATGCGCTTCAAGGACCTGATCACTGATCCGGTGGGCACGATCCGCAAGGCTTACGCCCAGTTCGGGCGCGAGCTGAGCGACGAAGGTGCGGCGGGCGTGTTGCAATGGCTGGCAGAGAACCCCGCCGACAAGCACGGCAAGCGCAGCTACAGCCTTGAGGAATTCGGGCTGGACGAACAGACGGTTCGCAGCCGCTTTGCGCGGTATACGGAGACCTACCGTGACCTCGTCTGAAGCAGCAACGCTGCGGCAGTGGCCCGACTATCTCGATCTGCTGTCCAAGGCCGACAGCGTTCTCGACCTGCTGGCAGACCCCACCGATCCGCTGGCACGGCAGGAAGCCTATCGGCTGATGTTCATGGCGCTTGCCGCCGGATTCCAGAGCACCTTCGTCGATCCGGATCACCCTGAATTCGTTTGCTCGGTCAGCAACGTCATGAACAGCGTCGGGGTCAATCCCGACTTCGTCTATGGCTCTGCGTCGATCCGCGGCGAAGGGGCCTATCGGTTGAGCGGCAAGCGCGGCGGTGGCGTGTTCGTGCTGTTCGATATCAATGCCGGTTCCATCGGCGTGCTCGACGCCTTTGGGCCATCGGTCGGTTTTATCGATCTTGATGAATGCACGCTGGGACCGGACGGCAGCTTTGACATCCTGCTCAGCGCCGAACGGCCAGTGGGCTACACCGGCGACTGGGTGCATCTCGATCCTCGCGCCTGCAACATCGCGGTGCGCCGTGCCTATTACAATTGGGGCGTGGAAGAAGAGGCGAAGATCGCAATCGAGCGCGTCGACCGGCCTGTCGGACCTGCAAGGCTGGATGCTGTGGAAATCGCGCGACGGCTCACTGCGCTTTCGGGCTTTGTCGAACGCTATGTCGGGTTTGCCTTGGGTTATGGCGCAAGGCAGCGCGCGCAAGGGGTGGTCAACCGGCTCGAGCATGACGACTGGGCCGGACGCGGCGGGCTTTCGAACCAGCACTACTATCAGGGCATCTTCGCGCTCGAACCGGGGCAGGCGATGATCCTCGAAACCGATGTGCCCGAAACCGTGCGCTACTGGAACATCCAGCTTAACGATCCGCTTTGGAATTCCATCGAATGGTTCAACCGCCAGAGCAGCCTGAACGCTTCACAAGCAACGCTGGACAGTGACGGGAAGTTCCGTGCGGTGATTGCGCTGGACGATCCGGGCGTGCCAAACTGGCTTGATCCGGGCGGCCACCTGACCGGATCGCTGATGCTGCGCTGGACGCAGGCAAACTATGGTCCGGAACCGACCCTGCAAATTGTCGATGCGGCCACGGTGCGCGCGCATCTCCCCACCGATACCCCGACGGTTACGCCCGAGGCGCGTCAGGACGCGCTGCGCAAGCGGCTGCGGGGGTCGCAATGGCGGCACCGCTGGTAGAAAGGTAGCTCTGACGGACGTTGGAATTTCCGCACTGCGAACGCTGATTGCCGGATCGAGCAGTGGCATCGCCTGACAAGCATAACGCCGGAAGCCGGAAGCCGGAAGCTGTGCCGAGGCCGATCAGCGCCCGATAACGATCTTCGCATGCGGGCTGCCAGCTTGCGCGGCCCAAGCTTCCTCTGCTCGGTTGAGCGGATAGATGGCGGTATCTACTGCTAGCGTACCTGCTGCAGCCATCTTCATCAGTCGCTCGAAGGCGGCACGGCGCTCCGCGGCAGGTCGTTGACCTGTGCCGACACCGATATGGCTGCGGAAGACCAGATCGCGCAACGAGAGTGTGACCGTCGGGCCGGCCTGCACGCCGATGCTCATCATGCGTGCACCCGGCCGGGTGGCGCGCATCGCGGCCTCTGCGGGAGGCCCGTAGATCACATCGAGCACGACATCGAAGCCGCCATTCGAGGCAGCCTTCAGCATCGCATCATCATCGCCCGTGCCAAGTTGCACGGATGCATCGGCCCAGCCGCGCGCTTCGAGTGCGGCAAGCTTTCCGGCGCTGCGCGCTGCGGCCACGATATGCCCAGCCCCCATGATTCTTGCGAGTTGAAGTGCGACCTGACCGACCGGACCAGTTGCGCCGAGGATCAGGACATTGTCACCTTGCCGGATGCGCGCCTCTTCCATCGGGATGAGCGCGCCCGTGCCCGATATGGCCAGCCCGATGACCTGATCGTCAGCCAGCTCCGCAGGGATGGGCCAGACTTCGGCATCTGAGACCAGCGTCTGCTCGGCCATCGCGCCGAACGGGGCGATGCTGTGGCCGAAATAGACGCGCGTACCGTCGTCCAGCGCACCCACGCCTTCGCCGCCAGGGATATAGGGACCGGCCAGCGGACCGAAGAATCCCTTTGCGCGCATCAGGTCTGTCGGGCCGATCCCGGCGGCCGCAACGGTAATCAGTTGCGCGCCTGCAGTGGCCTGCGGGGCTGCATGATCGGCCAGTGAAAAGCTGCCGTCGGGCGCGATGATTGCGGCCTGCATGTGCGGAATTCCTTGGCTGAATGAAAAAGGGCCACCCGCGCAAGGGTGCGCGGGTGGCCCATATGGGACTATCCGATCAATATGCGCCGGGGGGTGAAATACCGTCAGCACCGGTCATGTTGCGGCCGTAGATTTCATAGCCGATGGTGGGGATGTTCTGGATGTGGCGCGTGGCCATCGAGACATCGCGCCAATAGCGGTTGATCGGCTTGTCGAGCGCAAAGGCCGACGAACCGGCCTGGAACATCAGCGATTCGCTTGCACCATGAACGAGTTCGATCATCTGCGCACCCGCAGCGCGGTGCTGCGCTTTTTCCGCGAGCGTGAACTCTTCGCCCATGCCGACGCGGTCGAGCTTGGCGGTGAGATCGAACAGGATCAGCTTGGCCGTGTTCACCATAGCGGCAGCTTCACCAAGATCACGCATGTAAGCGCCAGACTGGGTACGGGTGGGGATGAATGTGGTCAACACTGGCTTCTTGGGGGCCTCGGCAGCCACAATCTCGACCATAGCTTCGACCGCACCGATGAGCTGCGCAATGCCGGTTGTCCGCACGACCGGGACTGCAGGCAGATAGTCAGAAGGCGCGCCGAAGTGACGCTTCGTATCGTCGATCTGGCCGGCGCGTTCGCTCATCAGCACCATCTGGCCGTCAGGAATGAACACGTTTTCGGCAATTGCGGTGTCCGAACCGGTGCCCTGCATGCCGGAAACAAACCAGCTGTTCTCGATGGTCATCTGATCCATCGGAATATAGCACATGTTGATGCCGGGAACGACGGGACCGTCATAATCCTCCAGCACCACCCCTTGCTGCGCCCAGGTCGACTGGCGCGAGCCCGACATGTACGGCCACTTGCCATTGATGACCCATCCGCCATCGACCTTGCGGGCCTTGCCGGGAGGATTGTAGGCACCGCAGACCGGCTGCGCGCCGCTGCCGAACACTGCGTCCTGCACGCTGTCGGGCGCAAGGCTGGTGATCCAGCTGGTGCCATTGATGATCTGCATGACCCAGCTGACAGCAGGATCACCCTTGGCGATCTCGATCTGCACCCGGCAAAAATCAGTGGTCGAGAGGCCGAAGCCGCCCACGCGCTTGGGCACGAGCAAGCGAAGCAGGCCGTGCTCCTTCAGCGCCTTGTCCACTGCGGGAGTTGGCGCGCGCAGCCGTTCGCCTTCGGGCGCTTCCTTCTGGAGCATCGGGCGCAGGCTGCGCGCAAGCTCGACAAAGCCATCCGCGACGTCTTTCGGCGCGAAAGCGCGTTGGCCATCGATGTTGATTTTGGCAATGGTGGCCATCAGTTCATCCTTTCTTTCGTACCGGCTTGATAGCCGACAGTATGCAGCGCCCATTGCAGGAGATGCTCGGGCGATTCATTCCAGCATTGCATCCAGTTCTCGTCCGCCGGGATGACAAGCGTGCTGAGTTGGAGCCTGACCAGTGTCTCGATAAACACTTCACGGTTGATCGGAGTTTGCGTCCTGCTTTCAAGATAATCGAGCGAGGGTTCGAGAGCTTCTCGCACCGCAACCTTGTGGCGCTGGAAGTGTGCGCGAAGGAAATCCAGGTGGAACGCCGGTTCAACTTCGAAGATGCGATCCGGCGTTCTGTCGATCGTGAAATGGGCAAAGAACTTCATCACCGCACGGAAGCGTTCCATCGGTTCTTCATGAGCATCAGCGACTTCCGATATGCCCTGTTCGAAGCTCGCGCAGACATATTCGGAAACCGCGGCGAGCACCTCTTCCTTCGAGGCAAAGTAGCGGTAAAGCGTCCCGCGCGAGACGCCGCTCGCATCGCTGATGTCGCGCATGGAAAGGCGACGGGCGCCCACAGTCTGAATGGCGCGCAAGGTGCCTTCCAGAATCTTCTGGACGCTTGCGAACTGTTCGCCGACGGCAGTGCCGCCCCATTCACCCTGTGGGAGTAGTTTCACCCTGAAGCCTCCAGTTCCGAGAGATTGTGAGGCACGCTGACATAGCCAGGAAGATGTTGCCCGCCATCCACGTTGATCAATTCGCCATTGACGAAGCGTGACATTTCCGATGCCAGGAACACTACCACCGGGCCAATATCGTTTTCGGGATCGCCTGCCCGTTTGAGCGGATTGCTGGCAGTCGCCATGTCTAGGAATCCAGGCACCTTTTCGGCCAGTTCGGCAAAGACCTGACCCATGCCGGTGGGGGCAATGGCATTGGTGCGAATGTTGAACCGGCCCCATTCAACAGCGGCGGACCGCGTCAGGCCAAGGATCGCTCCCTTGTTCATGTTGTAGTCGCTGTGCAGCCAGGCACCGGTCTGCGCGTCGATCGAATAGAACGTGACAATCGAACCGCCACCGCGCGCTTTCATGTGCGGGAAGGCGGCGCGCATGGCCCACCAGCTGCCGTAAGTGCCGATCTTGAGCGTTTCCTCAAGCATTTCGTCGGTCTTGTGTTCAAGCAGGATGTTGGGCGACAACGCCGAAGCGTTGAGCACAAGCGTGTCCAGCCCACCAAACTCCGCCACTGCCCGATCGATCATGCCAGTAACCTGGTCCTTGATCGCCATGTCGGCAGAAATCCCGACAGCGCCAACGCCGAATTCCTCACGGATCTCTGCGGCAACTCTTTCCGTCGCGGCGCCATCCCGGCCAGTGATGAGCAGATTGGAGCCTTCCCGGGCCATGCGGCGCGAAATGCCGTAACCGAGACCTTTGGCACCGCCGGTAACGATGGCGACCTTGTCTTGCAGCAACCCGCTCATGCCACAGTCTCACGCAGCGGTTCTAACAGCATTCTGTCCAACTCGGTTCTCTCCTGGCAACGATCGCGCGTCAACACATAGCCGCGCGTCACGCCTTCATTATCGATGAATAGATACTTCAGACCCGATTCTTCCTCATCTGCCAGCTTCCACTGTCCCTCGGCCAGAGGCGGCTTGGGAAGAAGCACAATGGGGTATGTCGTGGTTTTTACCTGCACGGACAGGGTGGGGAAGCGAATGTCCGTCGGCGTGCCGAGCACGCTGGGCGCAATCGCGCGGGCTGCGGCCATGATCGGGGTGACATAGGCGGCGAGCCCATTCGGATATTCCGCACAATCGCCGATGGCGTAAATCGACGGATCGCTGGTGCGGCCGGTCCGATCGACCTTGATCCCGCGTCCCACCTCCAGTCCAGCTTCGCGCGCAAGGTCCGTATTCGGACGCAGGCCCACTGCCGAAAGAACCACGTCGGTAAAAATAGTGGTACCGTCGTCAAGCGTTCCGCGCAAACCACCTTCGGGCAGCTTGTCGAGCGATACGACCTTGCGGCCAAGATGCCATTCGACACCGTGCCCTGCCAGGGTTTCGCGGACCTTCTCTCCCACTTGCACCGGGATCAGCTGGGCCAGTGGATGGCCGAGCATGTCGACGACAACAGGCCTGTAGCCGTTGGTTACGAGGTCATTGGCAAATTCTGTGCCGACCAGCCCCGCGCCCATGATCAGGACGCGTGCACCATCAGGCAGTTTTTCCCGGAACTCGCGGTAGTGATCGAGCGAATTGACTGCGATTGCGAGATGAGCGGCGTCACCATTGATGGGCGGGCGGACCGGATCGGC
Organism: Novosphingobium sp. CCH12-A3; assembly: GCF_001556015.1. NCBI lineage: Bacteria > Pseudomonadati > Pseudomonadota > Alphaproteobacteria > Sphingomonadales > Sphingomonadaceae > Novosphingobium > Novosphingobium sp. CCH12-A3. The sequence continues at coordinate 12,768 of NZ_LSIA01000072.1, forward strand.
GCCAAGCGCAAGAATCAGCTTGTCGTAAAAGATCGGGCCGCCGGTCGTCAGCAGCACCTTGCCCGCAGTATCGATACTTTCGGCTTCGCGTCCCGCCCGCAGATCGAGCTTGAGTTGCGCCGCCATCTTCTCGCCGGGTGTCGTTATCAGCGTATCGGCGACCTTGCCTTTCGCCAATGCAGTGGACAGCGCCGGCTTGGAGTAGAAGTGCCCGTCGTCGTGGGTAACGAGCGTGAGGCTGGCGTCCGGCGCAAGCTTCCTGAGCTCGCGCAAGACACCGTAGCCTGCAAGGCCACTGCCAACTACCACGATATGGGGTGCAGCCGAGGTCATGGCGTTAGAGGAAGATCGCCAGGTTCGACATGCCCAGCGTGGACTGGTCGACTATGATCTCGCGCCGGGCGAGCTTGTAGGCACCCCCGACCAGACGCCAGATGTCGCGGCGTTCAGCGCTGATCGTCTCGTTCTCCGCAACATCGAAGCGGCTGCGTTCGACGTAGAGGTAACTCGACACTTCGTACTCCCCCGCAGTCTCGCATTCGGCGACACGGGTGTTGGTGACGAAACGGCGCGTGCGCGACGGCGGATCTTCGGCCCATGCGCTCTTGGAAAGACGCCCGGTGCGCATCAGGATCGACGAGTAGTTATCGTCGAAATGCATCATCGTGCGCATCACGTCGCGGTCCTTGTTGGGACCGTTGCGGGTCAGGCGGACAGGCGCGGTGTAGAGGAGATCTTCCTCGAGCATGGCAACCCAATCGTCGAACCGGCGCTCGTCCAGCGCTGCAGCCTCGTCATAGAGCGTTTCGAGAATGCGGTTGTAGATCTCCGAACCCAGCGGCACCCGATTGGTGGAGACCAGTCCCCGCATCACGCCGGCCTTTTCGACAGCCGCGGTTGCATAATTCACCATTTCATTAAGTCCTCTTTCAAGACTACCCGCGATCAGGCCGCGATCAGGCGTCGGCCATCAGGTTGTAATAGGCCAGCCACCAGTTCCATTGGGTGTCGTCCTTCGTGAAGCCGGGGTAAAGCAAACCGCCGCCCTTCCAGCCTTCGGGACGTTCATGCCCATGGAGCGCCTGATACTTCAGCGTGATGTCCTTGCTGACGGCGCCACGCGCGTTGCGCATGATCTGCGGCCAGGTGTCTGCGTCGTCCTGCTCGATGATGCCCGATGTGCCCGTCTGCTGAATCGCGTTCTGCAGCATGTCGCGCTTGACCTGCTCGGGCGCGTCCTTTTCGGCGAAGATGAAGTTCACGAACTCGACCTTGTCCGGGCCGCGCGGCACATAGGTGTGCAGGGCCAGCGCGCCGGACGAGCCGCCATCGGCACGCGGGGCAAAGATGAACGCAACAAGGATGTTCGGGAACATGCCACCAACCTGCGGCGGGATCGTCGCCAGCTGCTCCACCTGATCGGGCGACAGGTTCTTGAACAGCTGCGGGATCAGATCCTTGGTGATGCCCGGAGGCGGCAGCATATGCAGCCGTTCCTCGACCGATTTGCCCTCGAAGCTCATGTCCGAAAACATCTTGAAGGTCTGTGCTGCTTCGAGACAGCGCAGCGAGTGGCCCTGTTCACAGCTGACATCGACGCCATACATGCCCGGCGCGTTGTCGTAGATGGATTCCGCTGTGCCACCCATGACCCCGCCTTCCATCAGCGAGCGATGGAGCGTAAGCGTGTGGAAACCGTCCGAACCCGACTGCTCGCCGGGGATCTTCCAGTTGCATGGCAACACGAAACGCTGTGGCGGGCCGAGCATTTCCAGGCCGGAATCGGTGCGGCAGAACAGTTGGTCCAGATAGTACTTCATGTCGCCGAGATACTCGTCGAATGAAGGACCATCGATATTCCAGGTGGCGAAGATCAGCCCGCCATAAACCTGCACGCGCGCCTTCTTGAGGCCCAGCTGGTCCTTGCCGAGGCGGTTGCCGTGCATTTGCTCCTTTTCGACAGGCGCACCGATGAAGCTGCCGTCGGGACGGAATGCCCAGCCGTGATAAATGCAGCGATGCGCGTGAGCGTTGCCGGCTTCGGCCGTGCAAACCTTCATGCCGCGGTGGGGGCAGACGTTCAAGGATACGTGGATTTCGTTGTTGCGATCACGCGTGACGATCACCTGATCTTCGCCCATGTCACGTACGACGAAATCGCCGGGCTTGGGAATTTCAGTGTCATGCGCAAGGAGCAGCCAGGTCTTGGCGAAAATGCGCTCCATTTCGAGCTTGTAGAGCTCTTCGTCGCTCATCACGCGCAGCATGACTTCGTTTGTGTCGCGCTTGATGAGATCATCGAGTGTCGCGCCGTCAGCCAGCGTGAATGTTGCTTTATGAAGCATGATCCTCTCCACCGAATCTATCGAAAAAATTCCTTGGCCTCCTTATACAGGTTGAACGAAATGTGTTCAACCTGTAATTGGGCCAGGAGAGGAGTAAAAGTCATGTCCAAGCGCTTGAAAGTCGTGATCGATAAGCCCGCATGCTGCGGCTATGGCGTCTGCGCCGAAATCTGCCCGGAAGTATACAAGCTCGACGAAAACGGCATTGTCTATGTCGATGATGAGATCGTGCCCGAAGGTCTGGAAGACCGCGCCCGCGAAGGCGCCGAGGCCTGCCCGCAGGCTGCGCTCGCCGTCGTCGAAGCGTAATGCAGGTACTGCTCCGGCGGACCTGATGCCGCCGGAGCCGAGGCCTGTTTCATTGCTCCATCTGGCCTGACAGGACCTGCGCCACACGCTGCGATTCGGGGATCGCGGCTATGCCGATGCGGCGATCCAATTCTTCCTCAAACCAATAGAGCGCGCGTTCTTGATGGGGTGACTACACGAAAGTGACGTAACTGCACGCTAAGGGCGAACGGATAGCGAACACATGTGGCGGGCAGATTTCCGCTACGAACACGGTCCGCTTATTTTCGGACGATATGCCCACAGGTTGGCTGTCATGAGGGTGTAGCCACCTTCCCCATCGGGACGAAGAACAGCCAGAAAGTCCCGATCATCGCGTATCTGCGCATGAGCGATTGCTGATGCGGGAACTATATGCCTGTTTTCCTTACCTTGGATCACTCGTTTGATCCGTACTTGAAGGTTATACTGGCTCCGCCAATTTGGCAGACCATCGGAGCCGGGACTGGCCTTTGAGCTAATCGTCACTATGCGTCCGACAACGGCAAGGTCTCCACATGCATATTCTAGCGCATCTGCGGCCTCGCCATCTTGGACCGTGGCGCATCCGCTGAGGGCACAGAGTAGCGGCAATAGCAGTTTGCGGAGCAACGCTCGATGTTCCGACAGCATGCAGGTAATTCCCAAGTTCATGGCGTTTTTTGTTCCAGTGCCTTGTAGAGAGCTGTCTTCCCGATCTTGAGGCGCGCGGCGGCTTCGCGAACAGTTAGGCCCGCTGCGATATGCGCCCGCGCCTTGCGTAGCTTGTCGGGGGTGACGACAGGGCGGCGACCACCCTTGTTACCCCGATCGCGCGCGGCCTTGAGGCCAGCATGGGTGCGTTCCCGGATTAGATCTCGCTCGAATTGGGCAAGCGAGCCAAAGATGTTGAACACCAGCATCCCGCCCGAAGTGGTAGTGTCGATGTTTTCGGTGAGCGAGCGGAATCCGATGCCGCGCGCCGCAAGCTCGCCGACTTTCTCGATCAGATGGCTCATTGAGCGCCCAAGACGATCGAGTTTCCAGACCACCAGCGTGTCGCCGGTACGCAGATAGGCGAGCGCCTCGGCCAGGCCAGGCCGATCGGTCTTGGCGCCGGACGCATGGTCGTCGAAGATGCGCTCGCATCCGGCCACATTCAGCGCGTCATGCTGAAGCGCCAGCTTCTGATCGCCGGTCGATACCCGCGCATAGCCGATCAGTGCCACGACCGGTCCCAATCTGTCCGTTTTCCCATCAATTTGCATTCTTGTCCGAATCGCCATCGCGGGTCCAGAGTTGACGGACATATTCATGCTGACCGCCAGAGGACCGTCTGACGGACTCGCAAAGCGAAGGAGATGATGCGTGGCGAGACGGCGACTGGTGAGCCCGGAAATCTGGGCGGGGCATTATAGCGCGCCGCTCGATGAGCGCGAGATTGCGCGGCACTATACGCTGACCAGCGACGACGTGGAAATTGTCGGCCGCCGTCGCGGCGATGCCACCCGGCTCGGTTTCGCGATGCTCCTGCTCACTATGAGATGGCCTGGCCGTGCGCTGGAAGCGGGCGAAGTCCCGCCCGCTCCTGTGCTCGCCTATGTAGCGCAGCAACTCGACATCGCGCCTGAAGCCTTTGCGGCCTATGCTCATCGGGACCAGACCCGTCGCGAGCATCTCGTTGAAATCCGACGATCGCACGGGTTCAGGATCTTCGACCGCGACGCCTTCCGTGAAGTTGTCGCCTTCTCGATCCCGATCGCGCAGACCATCATCCATCCCGGCCAGATGGCAGGGGTCATCGTCGATGAACTCCGCCGTCGGCAGATCCTCCTGCCTTCTTCGTCGATTCTCGAAGCGGTACTGCGACGGGCTCGCCAGCAAGCTGAACAGCTTACCTATGAAGTGCTCACAAATGGCCTGCTGCCCGACACACTACAGGGCCTGGACGATTTGCTGGCGCGACGGTCGGGGCAGGCCACCACATGGCTATCCTGGCTACGCAATGCGCCACAGTCGCCGGCAGCGCGCACCATCCTGCGCCTGATCGAACGGCTCGCCTATGTCCGCGCGCTGGGCCTCGATCGCGCCCGTGCCGACATGATCCCGGCTTTGACTTTTGACAGGCTGGCGGACGAAGGCAGCCGCATCACGCCCCAGCACCTTGGCGAACTCAATGCCCTACGGAGACATGCAACACTGGCGGCAACCGGCATCCGCCTTGAGGAAAGCCTGACCGACGCGGCCCTGACGATGTTCGACAAGCTGTTGGGGAGCATGGCGCGCCGCGCCGAGAACCGGACTCGCGACAAAGCCCTAAAGACGGTGCGCGAGCTGCAAGGCCATCTCCGGACGCTCACGGGATCTTGCCGGCTCCTCATCGACGCGCGCACCAAGGGCGTGGATTTTCTGGCGCAGATCGAGGCGCTGGACTGGCAGCGCTTCGCCGTGGCCGTCGAGCAGGCCGAAGTGCTCGGGCGACCGGAAACCGTCGATCGCACGGCCGAATTGATCGAGCGGCATCGCACTGTGAAGCTCTTTGCCGGTGCCTTTCTCAACACCTTTGAATTTCGCGGCGCCGGTGCGGTGCAGGGGCTCCTGTCAGCGCTGGCCATCATCGCGGAGCTCTACCAGACCGGCAAAAGGCGCTTGCCTGATCGCGTGCCGCTGCGCTTTGTGCCGTCCGCATGGCGGCCGTTCGTCCTGCGCGATGGCATCGTCGATCGTGCCGCCTATGAACTATGCGCCCTGTCGCAGCTACGTGAACGGCTGCGAGCGGGAGACATTTGGGTCGCGGGAAGCCGGCAGTTTCGCGATTTCGACAGCTATCTCATCCCGCCGGCGACCTTTGCGGCGCTTCACGAGAAGGGGCCTTTGCCGCTAGCCATCGAAACGGATTTCGAGCGCCATATCGAGGAAAGGCGCACCAGGCTCGACACGGCGATCGAACAGGTGACGATCCTTGCACGGCAAGG
>NZ_LSIA01000073.1:0-685 GCF_001556015.1 Novosphingobium sp. CCH12-A3
AATATGTCCTTGTCGTGGATCGTCGCCAGCCCCTTGCCCGAGGGGATAATCTCGATAACGTTGCCGTTATGCTCATAGCGCCGCATCCGGTTGTCGGGCTTGGTCGAGAGCGAGAAAACCGGATGCTCCATCGAGGCCATGTCGTCCTTGGGGATGGCGTCGAGAACATCGCAGATGAACAGGTCTTGGTTAGGGTGCCGCACCGGCAGCAGCGGCGTGCGATCGTCGCCGTCCACGGCCGTGGACGGCGCGGCGATCGGCGCGTCAAACAGGGAAGGGGCGGAGTCTATCGTCATTTCACTAACGCCACAGCTACTATCGTCATTTCACATACGCAAGCGGATTATCGTCATTTCAGATTCACCCCCGCGCTATCGTCATTCCGATTACGCTTGGAGGGGGCGGGCCTATCGTCAGAGTGGATTCACCCTATCGTCACTCTGGATTCGCTTTTTCGTCAGAGCGGATTCACCACGCGTCACAAAAACGCCAATTAATACATTATTTTCAACGCACTATAAAACCGCCCAAATCCCGTAACACGACTCTAAACCCATATATTAACACTAGGGCGAGGCTGTGGATAACTTTAGGCCGCCCCGCTTGATGCGACGTTGAAAGGAAGAAAAGCACCGCCTCTTGGGGCTCCGCCCCGCCGGCTCGCGGCCTTCGGCCGCCCCGGATC
>NZ_LSIA01000074.1:0-1356 GCF_001556015.1 Novosphingobium sp. CCH12-A3
ACCTGCAAGAAATGCGCGGCGAGCTGCCGAACGATGGCGGACATGTCGAGCTGAGTTTCCTCGAACGCGCCCAGGCGTAGTGAGGTCAAGCAGCTCCAGCACCATTGAAGCGATCCGTCGGCTCTACAATGTGGGACCGCTGCGAAGCTGGGTCGTATGGGTGCGAAAGCGGGACTGGTTAAGGATCGGCGGTAGCGCTTCTAGACCAGCCAGGCAGCGATCGCGCCAACCACCGACTTGGTTTCGGCAACGTCGCGGACTCGCACGGTATCCAGCCCGAGATGCTTGGCCGGATAATCATTTCCGCCCGGGAAGATCGCGTCACCGAAGAAGATCATCTCGTCGAGTGCGACGCCGGTCTGCTCGGAAAGGCGCTTAAGGCCATAGGCCTTGTCTATCCCTTCGCGGGTGATGTCGATCGATGTCGCCCCGCCGATATTGATGGCAAAGCCTGGCAGCAACGGCTGGAGCAGGGCCTGCAATTTCTTGCGCTTGGCGTGATCGGGATCCCACGTGTCCTTGGCCTCGAGCGGCGCCTGCTGACCGAGCGCGGAGAATGTGATCTGGCTGCCGCGATCCTCGATCTGCTCGCCCCAGATGTTCTCGTTTGCATAGCCCGCCTGCTCGACCGCCTTGGTCAGTGCTTCGCGGATGCGCTGGCTTTCGTCGCCGGTGAACAGATCGGCATAGATACGCGTCCATTGGCCGTCGGCGTGACGATATAGCTTGGTGCCCGTGGTCGGCTGGATGATAAAATTGTCGAGCCGCGCACGGGCGGGCATGCGCGACACCACCTGTTTCTCGAATTGCGGCCAGTCGCCTCCGGAGATGATCGCTACCATCGTCACGTCGAGCAGGCGGGTAAGCAGATCCGCCATTTCATCGTCGAGCGGCTGCTTGCTGAGCGCGAGCGTTCCATCGAGGTCGAAAGCGGCCAGTCGCTTCATGATGATCCTCCCACAAGCGGCAGCAGAAATGCGTCGATGGCATCGGCGATGCCATCTTTGTCGTCGCTGGTTGAAATGTAGTGCGCTGCGCTACGGATCTCCTCAGGCGCCTTGCCCATGGCGATCGATAGGCCGGTGCGCACGAGCAAAGGGCAGGTCATTGGGCATGTGGCCGAGCGCCCGCGCCAGGGCATCGACGCCAGCTCGCTTGTTGGCATAGGGGTTGGTGACGTCCAGATAGTAGGTCCGCGACCGGGCAATCGTCGCCGACGCCAGGCTCTTGTCCTTGCGAACCAAAGTCCGTCGATGTCGGAGATGACGAGGCCCAGCATCATTGGCCGATCCTGTGCCAACGCACGAACCCGCTCCGCGGGAGAGTCGCTTGGGGTGCCGTAGCGTAGTATTGTTC
>NZ_LSIA01000075.1:0-289 GCF_001556015.1 Novosphingobium sp. CCH12-A3
AGCGGCGGATCATGTGGCCCTCCTCGTCCATGTGCGAGGGCGCCGCGATGCCGAGTGCGACCTTGCCCGACTTGTCATTGCGCAGGAACAGGGGCTCTTCCTCATGTGATGCCATTTTGAGCACGCGCTCGAGCGAGAGGACCTTGCGCCGCTGGGTCAGAGACAGTTCAAGGAGGTGCGAGGTCGCGCCGGTCACGGGGTCGGTCCGGATCACCGTGTCGGACAGCACCTCGCAGGCCTCGACTGCCACGGTCTCGACCCCGATATCGAAGGTCCCGGCTTCCTTGGC
>NZ_LSIA01000076.1:0-710 GCF_001556015.1 Novosphingobium sp. CCH12-A3
AGGACGTCACCGAAGTGCTGGACTATATCCCCGCGCGCTTCCGCGTGATCCGGCATATGCGTCCGCGCATTGCCTGCCGGGTGTGCGAGCAAATCCGCCAAGCCCCCGCGATCGATCTGCCGCTGCCCAGGGTCATGGCCAGCAGTGCGCTGCTGGCGCATCTGATGGTAAGCCGCTTCGTCGATCACGTGCCATGGAATCGGCAATCGGTGATCCTGCGCCGGCAGGGTATCGACATCGATCGCGACGTGATGAGCCGATGGGCCCGCAAGCTCGCCTGGCTGATGGCGCCGCTGGGCGAGCGGCTGCTGGCGTACATCCTGGAAGCGCCGAAGATCCATGGCGATGACACGCCGGTCACCTTGCTGGGCAACGGGAATGGCAGTGCCATCGCACGATTCTGGGTCTATCTGCGCCATGGCTGGTCTAGCGGCGACATGGAGCCGCCGGCTGTGGCCTACCGCTTCAGCGCGGATCGTGGCGGTCATCATCCGGCCGCGCACCTCGGCAATTACCGCGGCTTTCTGCAGGCGGACGGCTTTGCGGGCTACAACGCGCTCTACCGCGACCCAAAGACCAAGGCACCACGCGATGTTGTCGAGGTTGGCTGCTGGGCCCATGCGCGGCGCAAGTTTACCGACGTACTCGACAAGACCCCGTCACCGGTCGCGGCCGAAGCCGTGGTCAGGATCGCGGAGCTCTTTGCGATC
>NZ_LSIA01000077.1:0-2313 GCF_001556015.1 Novosphingobium sp. CCH12-A3
CACCAGCGGCACCTCAGTCTGCACCGGAAATTACACCACGACCGCGGACGCTAACCCCGATTTATCCTGTGAATGGTGCATGATGCGGTTGCGGAAGTTCCGGCGGTAGAGCACCCCTTCGTTTGCGCGCCCGCGTCGCCAATGGTCCTGGCACCCGTCGAGGAGCCAAGGTTTCGACGGAGATGCACTAGGCCGAACCTTGCACCAGACGCTGCCCCGGCAGACGCAAGGATGGGCTTGGAATCATGGCACAGCACGATCAGTATCTCGGCATCGAGGCGAAGCTGGGCTCGGACCAATACCCGTCTGTGGTCAAACAGTGAGGCGCGCGCTGTCGCCAAGGTCCGGATGGCCTTCGTGCGCTCGTCCGGTAGCTCTGCCGCCGTGCAGACGACTGAGGCTTCAGATGCGCATGAACCTGCTCTGCTGGCGTTCTGTGCGCGGCAGATCTATCCGCCTCAGGGGTCGCACCCCATGCACGTGCACGAGTTGGCCCGCGCCCCAGGATTCCTGGCCAAGAACGACCGGTTCGATGCAATAGCGATTTCGCCTGCGCCTGCCTTGGCGAACTCGTCACAGCACGCCGGCCATTGTGCGAAGTTCGCCGATTGAGCCACCCCGGCCGAACACACTTCAAGAACAGTGATCAGACGGATCGCGGCCCAAAGGATCAGACGGCTGTTGGCGGAATTCGCGCAAGTTGAAGCAGGGATCGCCAGCCCGCTCGCATAATCCCGAGCTTGCAGAATGCAGTACGATTATATGCTCGCCGCCACGCATCGGCTGCACAACTGCGGCAAAGCTACTTGCCTCAATGCCACAGCTCAGTGCAACATGGCGTCTTGGCTAACCCGATCGCTCCTCGGTGGCACAGCTTTTGGCGGATAGAGCGTCGCCTTCAGCGACAAGCGAAGCATGGCCGGATGCTGCAGACCTCCCTGCGAAGGGCTCGACGTTGCCGCCTTGGTGCAAGTCAGCGCATTGTCGCCACGGCAGCACCGTACTAGAAATCGCGAAACGCCGGAGAACCCGCAGGAGACATTTTCGGCGCCGTCAGGCGAAAACTCGCCAATACTCTCAACGCCACCTTCGACCAGCAAAAATGTGCCGTCCCTGAGACAGTTCTCCCTGCACGTGCTATAGGAATGCTGTCCCATTTGACCTGAATTGGTTTGTGGTTTGTACGTTCCCGCATCAATAGCGCTGGTGAAGCATCCCCAGGTCGAAGGTCGCCGCCGCTTTCGTCAGCGGCATTGTCGTACGAGGCAGAACTCGGCATGCCAGACTTTAATCTACACCCTCCGTTCTCGCCGGACGGAGAGCGCCCAAAAGCTCGCGCTTTTGGTTCCCGCGTCACCTATCACCGAGTTCCCCGCACCCCTGCATCCTTTTCAAGACATCAATGGCCAGCGAGACACGCAGGGCTGCCTCAACCATCTGGTGCGCATCGAGAATCTGCAAGGATTCTTCGAGCAATTCCAAAGCCCGGGATAGACCTTCGTTCCGCCCCTCACTCTTGCCCATAAGCTCTCCAGTCCCACATAGGGTGCTGAAGAAGCTCAGTAGTCCAGTTACCATTTCTTCTTTTAGAACATGCGATGAGGGCGCCTACTTACGAAGAGAAGAGGCAGACCAACTACCGCGGTCCTACCACGACGGTCTTGGCGGGGCTTGCTTATTTATTGTGAGCGACTGAAATTCGGATAGAGCTGGACGCCTCGAAAAACTCTGGCGTCTGAAGGTCGGATTTGATTCACTTCGCCGACGAGGCGTCGGAGGCGGTGATGGCAGGGCAGCCGGGTTTCTTTGATCTTTCGGACCGGTACGAGGCGCTGAGCGCGGCGGGCGATCCGCGGGAGCGCTTGGGTTCGGTGGTTGATTTTGAGGTGTTCCGCGGTCCATTGATTGTCGCCTTGCGCCGGAGCGTCCGAGGTAAGGGCGGGCGCCCCCCGTTCGATCCGGTCCTGATGTTCAAGATTCTTGTGCTGCAGGCGCTTTATTCGCTGTCGGACGAAGCGACGGAATTTCAGATCAAGGATCGGCTGTCGTTCCAGCGGTTTCTCGGTCTTGGGCTAGATGGCACCGTGCCGGATGCGACGACGGTGTGGTTGTTCCGGGAGCGTCTGGTCCAGGCCAAGGCGATCGACCGATTGTTTGCCCGCTTCGATGCCGCACTGACCGACCGGGGCTATCTCGCCATGGGCGGCCAGATCATCGATGCTACCGTTGTGCCTGCCCCCAAGCAGCGGAACACCGACGAGGAGAAGGCAGCGATCAAGGACGGCCGGATCCCGGAGGCATGGAAGGCAAAGC
>NZ_LSIA01000078.1:0-2865 GCF_001556015.1 Novosphingobium sp. CCH12-A3
AGAGGCGTGAATCACAACATGCTGGTATTGCTCAACAACTTTCGGTTCGGGCTCTGAGATGGATGCCATGCAGCATAACCAGCGGACGGTTCATTGGGTCACCTCGAAACGCCTTGGATTGCCAGAGGCCATTTGTCTTAAATTATGCGGTCATCGGGCGGCAGTGTTAACGCATACGCCCATACCTCAGACTTTAAGGATGATGGGAAATTCCATCGGATCCGGATCAATTGAAATCGATCTGATCGTATATTCGACATCTGTCCCCTTCATCTTGAAGGAAGCTCCAACCTCGAGAGGGTGATCACAGGATGATATCCCGAGTAAAGTGCCATCTTCTTGGTTAACCACCCGGAAATTCACCAGCTCTGTCATTCTAATCTCCTATTCTCGGAACCCCGAGTAAGGGGGGCGCTAAAAACGCTCCAACTTTTCCGAAGGGTCAAAATGCTCCCGAACGCGACGGTCTAAGCTGGCGTGAGATGACATGCTTTGCTCAGTGTCACAACTGGAGGCTTTGACACCGTTTTTAGCGGCCGCCCTCTACTCCCCAGTTGCAGACGGTCCGGTTCGCACAGCTCGCGACCACAGTCGGTAGTGCACTTCCGCTCCCTTGAAAGTCCGGGTCAGGACGAAAGCTGCCGATCAGGCAGATCAAAGCGGGCGATCGAAATTGTGCCACAAAGTCAGTCATCAATAATCGACCGAGGGATGCCTTCTAATGGAAGTATAGAGTTTAACCTCGTCAAGGTCATGGGCGAGCAGTTGCCGCATGTCCAGTCCGACCGCATATACATGCCATGCCTACTCGCGCCCGCTCCCACATCTTGGAGGAACAATCGATCCGCCGCTTCGGCGACGCGCTACCGCCCGCCTGGGTATATCGCTGCAAGGCCCCCGACTATGGGATCGACGGCGAGGTCGAGATCTTCAACACCAATGGTAGCACGACCGGTCTCTCCTTTAATGTCCAGCTTCGCGCGACCGACGATGTGGCGCGCGCCGACCGTGTGCGCCTTGAGGTTGACGAGCTCAACTATTATGGCTCACTCGACGTCCCCACGGCGGTAGTCCGCTACAGTAGCCCCGACGGGTCGCTTTTCTGGCAATGGGCCTCTCACATCGCGTCCCAGGTGGAGCTCGCCGAAGGGCAGCAGACGGTGACATATCGCTTCGACGAGGGCGAGCGCTGGACCGAGGCGACTGCCGCCGCGATCCGCCGGACCCTCGAAGTGCGTCGACGTCTTGGAGATTATCCGCCGAGCATGGGAGTGCCGCTCCGTGTCGATCTGTCCGCAATCCCTGCCGCAGAGCGATATCCAATAGACCGGACGATCGCTCAAGCGATCGCCGACAGTCGCGGCGCGCTTGTCCGCGCGGGTAGCACACCCGCCGACGTCGAGGCATTCGCGACTCTTGGGCCGACGATCCTCTCGGTCGGGATTGATACGCTTACCGGCGTGACCTTCGATTTGCAGATACCCACCCCCAACGACTATCTCAGCTCGATACTCTATGCGCTCGTGCGCATTTTCCGTCGTCAGCGCCTTCTCCGCCAGGCCGAGGCGCTCGCCTCGCTCCTTGCCGAGCGTGGGCTAGCGCACCACAATCAGGATTTGGCCTTCGACGCTTGCATCGCGCTCGCGCGTGATCTCCCCGCGCTCGTCCGAATCGCAATCGTCAACGGCCTTCACGACCAGGGGCCCATGCATGCCTTGGTCGCGCTGACCATCGTGAAGGCGCCGCAGGACCGCGAGTCGCGTCGCGCGGCGATGGACGCCTTCTTCGGCGCCTCGATGGCCGCCGCCCGCGAAGTCGAGCCAGCCAGTGAGGCAGCGGCGCACTATTCAATTGGCAATTTCTATCGCCACCAGCACGACCTTGCACGCGCAGCTCACCATTATAATCGCGCGCGCCATCTCCGGCCCGCTTATCTCCAAACCGGCTATTTTCTCAGCGAACTCGCTGGCGTGCTGTTCCTTGCGGGCCACTATGCGTTCGCGCAGCGTTTCTATCGCGAAGCCGTCCGCCTCACCCCGGAAGATCCCGATCTTGTCTTCCTTCTCGGCGACACGCTGCTGCTTTCGGGCGCGGTCCGCGAAGCGCGCGCCTGCTATGAGGTTGCACTTGCTCGTTGCTCCGCCCCGCGACTGTTGCACGAGGCCAACTTGAAGATCATGGTCTGCGACCGCGTCATCGCCACCGCCGGGGTCGACACGTTGCCGCGGAGGCGAGGCGAGGCCAGCTCCACCTTGCGACCCGACGGCCGCGACAGCGCTGAACATCTCGAACATCTGCTGCGCGACGTCGACGCCTTCCATCCGCTCGCGCACTTCAACCTCGGTATCACCCGCGCACACGAAGGCAACCACGTCGCCGCCCTCCACCATTTCCTAGCCTGCGCCTTTATCCAGCCGCAGGACATCACGGCTTGGGCCAATTCCGCGATTTGCGCACTCAGTCTCGGGGACGAGGCGCTGCTCCTTCGCATTATGAGCACTGCAATCCATCACATGGGTGCCGACGCCTATGATCATTTCCGCGCCGACGTCGCGGCGCAGGGCATGGCGTCCCAAAGCCTCGCGCTCCTCGACGAAATTGCAATGCAGCTTCTCGAAGAAAGCGAACGTTCGAGCAGTGACGGCTTTACGCTGCGCTTGCTCGAGGGCTCTGGCTATCAGACCATGACCATCCTCGGGCTTGGCGAAGCCTGACTGTGGCTTGGTGTTAGTTGGCAGGTGGTGATCCCTTTGCGCGATGTCAGCTTTTCCGTTTAAAAAAGTAACGACGGTCGGCAAACGGCCTAACCAGTCGTCCGTGAACAAAGCGAAGTTCGTTTCGGTGCCGGGTAGACCGGGTCTGTCA
>NZ_LSIA01000079.1:0-28558 GCF_001556015.1 Novosphingobium sp. CCH12-A3
CCAACTGTACCGATCAGAATCATCTTGCGGCGGGAGGCGTCCATAGATTGTCGAAGATTCCACGGCGCGGTACCCCGCCCAGGACCCGGAACGCCTGCGTCAGCGCATCAAACAGCATCTCATGGGTCTGGAGCAGGTAGGCCCTGACGATGAAGGCGCGGCTGTGCGAGAGCTTGCTGTGCGCGACCTGCAGCTTGGTCCTCTCCCCGGCGATGATCGCCCAGTCCTCGCTCCAGTCGAACTGGAAGGCCTCTCCCGGCATGAACACCAACGGCACAAAGGTGCCCCGGCCACTGGTCTGCGCATCGCGCTGGCGGTCGGCCTTCCACTCCCGGGCAAAGGCGGCGACCCGATTGTACGAACCAGCATAGCCGAGCGTCACCAGATCGGCGTGCATCTGCTTGACCGTGCGGCGCTGCTTGCGCGACCGGCCGGCCTCAATCCGCAGCCAACCTGACAGCGTCTCGGCAAACGGGTCCAGCTTGCTCGGCCGCTCGGGCACCTTGAACCGCGGCTCCACTGTGCCGACACGCAGGTACTTGCGGATCGTGTTGCGGGACAAGCCCGTGCGCCGCTCTATCTCCCGGATCGGCATCCCTTCGCGGAAATGCCAGCGGCGGATCACGCTCAATAACGCCATGTCGATCACTCCATGATCCCCCGACTGCCAGCCAGGGAAACGATCAAAACATGGGTCAAATCTCAGTGGAAATTACCGCCTCTCCCGGGTCACTTCTCAGTGGCAATCAAAACCCTCTCAACATTCTGAAACACATGGTATCTTTCCTGCGAAAGGAAGATGCCGATGCGCAAGCACGCGCCCATGTGGGAAGCCGAACTCGGCCTTGATGATGGCGAGAACGACATCGATGTGTATCTCCGCAAGTCCATGGATGACATGGATGAAAGCCATGAAGCCTCAGCGGGTTTGCAGCGCCCTAGTTGGCCCCAACTCCTGCTGTTTCTAGTCGGCGTCGCCATCTTCTTGGTCGTTGCCTCGGGCATCCCATTCCGCGGCTAATCCTGTCCGTCCCGGAACCAGGCTTTGTCCGTGCGGCGCGCATGGTCCACCTGAAGATCTTGCGCACCGCGGACGCCATCGGAGAATGAACCTTCCTGACGCACCTTGGCCCGGTCCAATTCCTCCGCCCCCTTCGTCAGTTCCTGCCGAACGCCAGTATCTTTCGAAGTGCCGACCGGATGCCCCACGTTTCGAGCATGATCGGACAAGCCACCGCTCAATTGCTCAGGTGACCATATTGGCGGAGCCGAAATCGGCTTCGAGCCCTCCGAAGGATCAACCAGTTGCCCTTCCACTCGCTCCAGATCAGAACGCACGTAGTCGTCGACGATCCTGCCAATGACGAGATCACGTGCTGCACGTTGCGCACTGGTGGGATTAGTATCGAGCAGCGAAGGTGCACCCAGCCCACGGTAGGGCCTACTCGTCTTCTCGTAGTAGCGACTGGCGACGTACTGCGACATGTCCTCACTCAGCTGATACCCGTGAGTTTCGCTGTATGAGGCAATCTGCTCGAGCCGCCTACCGACCTCGTCCAAATGGGCCGCCTGCTGCTCCAATGAACGCGCATGCTCAAAGTACCTTTCCGATGCAGAGCGGTTTTCTGAAAACACCTCGTTCCGACTGAAGGCACCTTCCCGCTTATATGTCCCATTGCTGCTCGCCACATCGCGGCCACCGGTATGCTCATCGCGATAATGTTCGCCCTGAGACTGCGATGACGAGTCGCTCCGCGCACGGTTGGTGCCTTGCTCAAAAGCAACACCGTCACGGGCGTTGATGCCATAGCCACCAGTCAGTGAACTCGGTCCCACAAAACCAGCGCCTGTGCGGCCACCGCGACCGCCAGCATTCAAACTTCCCGCAAGATTCCAGTTTGTGGCAGTGCCCGACGAGTAACTGTCTCGCGCCCCTTCGCTCGCAGACGTCGTATCGCTGATCGTCCGATTGCTGCCTGTTTGGTTGCCTTCTGACCGGGAGCGCCGATCGTACTCGGACCTCGAAGTCCCGGACTGATTGCCGCTAGAGCTTTCACTACCCGCGCCCGCCCGGCTTCCACTGGCCACGCTATGGCTCAACCGCTCACCCTGCCGCCAGTTCTCGGCGGCTGCCTCACGCAGCTGTTTCGCCCGGCTATGGTATTCCGAAGCCGACTTGCGCAGTTCGCCGACGAAACCTTCGCTGACCGTCGGCTTGAAGCCATAGGCGCTGATTCCGCGCGCGACATTCTCAACACGCGTACCATTAGCGGTCGATGAGCTTGTCGTGCCGTTGTCATTGACGAAGGTGTTGTAGCCAAAGCCCCCAGTGAAATTGGGCGCCTCATTCCACTGGTCCCGCTGCACGGTGTTGGCAGTCAGGTTCTGGTAGCTGAGATTGCCATAGGCGTAGTTGCCGGTTGTGCGCTCGGTGGCGGCCTGTTCGGCTGCATTCTGGGCCGGCGCCAGCATCGAGGTAGCGTTGCTCGCTATTGCCATCGCGCCCCGAGCCATGCCGGCCGCCAGGAAGGGCACCGACATCATCAGGAAACCCGCGATTGTTGCGGTATCGGCATTGACGGCATCGATCCCCTCCATCCCCGCCATGGTCAATCCTGTTGGCGCCGCGGCCTTCATCGCTGCAATCGTTCGATCCATCACGAACATGTGCAAAACGACGTAGAGCGGCCCCCAGGCTGCGAGGTAGAAGAAGCCGGTGAGATAGCCTCGCAACGCGAGTGGACCGGTCTGGGGCATAAGGAACAGCGGGAAGATCACCGGGAACATCGCGTAGAACACTACGGTGAGCACGATATTGAGCAGCGGCACCCAGGTCATCGCCTGCTGCGCAATCGAGGTGTAGGTATTGCGTGCTTGCGCGTCGGCCCGCAGCATCGCGAACGTATCGCCATCAGAAGCATCGAGATTGGCGCGGGCCTCGAGGAAGGCATCTACCAGCGAGCGCTGCTGGAAGATCGTGTTCGCGTTCTGCGCAGTGCCGTGGAACGCCTGGGACACTACCGGCAGGTCAGCGATCAGCTTGGTCCTCGCCGCACTGGTAGCAAGGTTCGGGAACGCTGCTGGCGCAAGGCGCGTCAGTTCATTGTCTGTCGCCCCCGGGATATCGACATTGCGCAATGCGGTGTAGGCGACCGCGCAGGTGCGGATTTCACTACCACCGCCATCTCTCGGTGTTTTCAGCCATTTCATCGCCCGCGCGGGCGATCCGGGTCCCATGTCCACGAGGATATTGGTCGAGCTGGCAAGCTGGTCCGTCGTCTTGAAGCCCAGCAGGATGTCATAGAACAGGCACTGCCGGAAATACTCCTCGACATTGGCACGCACGCGCGGGTCATGGAAAACAAAGCCGCGGGTGCGGTCGTAGAGCCGTGCGCCATAGAGCATGCCGTTGGTCGACAGGCGCAGTTGGCTTGGCATCACGAATACGGTTTCGGCGCGCCGCGTCAGCCAGTCGCCGATTTGGCTCGAGAACGAGGCAATCGCGGCAAGGCCTATTGGCACGTTGTCGACCGTGGCTGGCGCAAGGCTCGGGTTCACGCGATCGGTGACCTTCACACTCGTCGTGGGCACTATCATGCACAGGTAGATGAGCGTCGCCGAGACGAACCAGTTGAACCATGCCCGCCAGTTGAGCGTGAAAGCAACGACAAGCAGTACATAGCCCAAGCCCATCACCATCACCACCTGGATGAACGAGCGGAATCCCCCGCCCCCGCACCAGGCCGCGACCGCATTGAGCACGTTGACGATCGGCTCGCCGCCCCCGATCGTGAAGATCTCGAGCACGGTCCCGACCCTGCCCTACTGCAGTCCTTGCGCGGAGAGCCCACGCGAGAAACTGAGCGCCGCTGAGACCTGCGGCGACAGGTTGTTGCGCAATGTGCGCTCGAGGAACACCGTGCGGTCGAGCACAACCTGCATGCGGGTGAGCCGCGCGTTGAGGCCGTTGCTCTCGCTGTCCATCGCCAAAGAAACCGACCGCAACTGCTCGCGCCACTGGCCGAGCGTTTCGGCGTCCGCGTTGTGGAAGCTCGCCTGACCCTGGTTCACGAGGTTGTAAAACTGGCGCACCAGCGTCTCGAGCATGTCGACCCCGACGATTTCGGCGAGGTTGTCCATGTCCGACGGCGACATGCCGCCCAGCTGCGCCGCGGCATTGACCATGACGATCTTGTAGAGCGGGATACTGGTCGAGCCGAGCAGCCCGATTTCCTGGGGCGTCAGCGCGCTGTTCGAGCGCACCTTGGCGTTCATGCTCTCGATCAGTGTGCGAATACGGGGCTTGAGCGCCTGTGCCGAGCCGATCGTCAGCGTCCCCATCGTCGGGTTCAGGCACTTGTCGGCATCGTCGCAGCGCAGAACTTTGGCGCCGCTGCCACCGTCGAGCAGCGCGGTCAGAATCGCGCGATCACCCTGCCCCAAGTAGCGATAGGAGGGGTGCCCGGCATCGCTGTCAGCCCTCACGTAGATGACCGTGCCCACCAGCGTCATCAGGTACTCGCGAAAATCCTGGTCGAACGCCGGGTAGCTGCGTTTGAGCATGTCCCAGGTGTAGTTGTAGGACTGCGAGGGGATTGTCGGATCACTATTACCTGCAAGCGTCGAGGCCCGCGCGCCACCCTCGTTGCACTCGTGGCGCGACTTGGCCCAATCGGAAAAGACCCCCTGGCTGTTGCCGATGTACTTGCAGATCTCGGCCTCGCGGCCTGCCTGCTTGCCCCAGAGCCCCGCCACCAGGTTCTGCGCCATCTCGCACGAGTTCATGTTGAACTGATTGAGCTGCTGGACCTTCTGCGACAGGTCCTCGAGCGTCGAGGCGATCTGCGGGCTGATCGACTTGATCGCGAGCATGAAGGCAAAGCCTAGCGCATTGCTCGCGGTCGCCTTCAGAAGCGCAATCAACTCGTCCGAGTTGATGAAGGAAAAGCTCCCGCCGAACAGATCGATGCCACCGCAGCCCGCCTTGACGTTGGGGAGCTGGAGATTGACCGGGTTCACGTTCTCCTGCGGGAATCGCGTCCACAGGCTGCCACCGGTGTAATAGCCCGCCGACTGGCCTTGGTACGCCGATGGCCCGGTCACATTGGCCGCCCCGCCCATGTCGTTGAAGAAGCTGTTGAGCTCGGCGTTGACGCCCGCGCTGACAGGCGCTGCAAGGCCGAAGTTGAGCGCGAGGCACAGCATGAGCGTGCGCGCGAAGGTCTGGAGGCTCGTGCGCATCAATAGTCGCTCCCGGGTTCAACGCGGGTCAGCGTGAAGATCCGCTCGATCACCTCGTCGGCTGACATGATCCCGTAGCCGATCGGCACCGGACGCCGTGTAGCCGTGTCAAACAGCACGAGTGCGGGGACCTGGTTCCCGGAGAGGCCCATCTTCTCGTACTGGCCTGTGTTGACGACGAAGGTCGGGAACGCGCCCGAACGGCCGCCGTCCATCGAGACTGGCAGCACGGAGAGATCGTACTGATCCGACAGGCTCTTGAGGATTGGCGCGAAGACGTCGCAAGCGCCACAGGTCGAGGCGTAGAAATAGTAGACCCCGTAACGCTTGGCGAGTGCAGCCATCGTCGCAGTGCGATCGGCCTTGCGTGTCGCCAGCCATTCGCGCTTGCCAAGCGTGCCCACGGGGCGCTGCAGGGTGTAATCAAGCGCAGGGTTCTGCCAGACCGCGCGGCTCCAGACATCAGCGAAGAGCGAGGCCCGGTTCATCTGTTCGCGCTGGAATGCAGCATAAGCGCTGACATTGGCGGTGGTCGGCTCGAGGATCGCGCGCGCCTTCAGTTCATCGAGCTGGCGTCCGATCGCGGCCAGCCTTTCCGCCGCCTGCTGTTCGGTCGTCGTGGGCGACGCAGGATTGTCGGGCGCGGGCGGCGGATCGCAGTAGAACCAGGTGCCGAGCTTGCGCTCCTCGCAGTAGAAGACATCACCTGCTGGCATGGGGCCGGCGACTGGCTCGGGCAGACCGACGGGATCGAGCGCGGGAGTCTTTGCAGCGCTCAGGTCTGCCGCGATGCCGAAAGCGAGCCCGGCAAGGATCGCGATACCGATACGCCATCTGGACATGGGAGATCCTCTTCGCCGGTTCATGGGCCGCTCGAAGCATGCAGCTGATAATAGTCGCGGATCTTCGTCTGGATCGCAGCGCTTGCCGCCACTTCATCAGGCAACCTCACGGCGTCAGTGAAGTCGGCATAGACCTCGCGGAAATCCATTTTGCCGAGATCGAGCCGCTGGAACTCCTCGACGGTGAACCCGCGACATTCGGGATGCTTGGCGCTTCCCCAGCCCAAGCCCAACTGCGCGCGGCCCTGCTCCTGCATGATGCGCGACAGCTTGCTCGGGAAACAGCAGTAGCTCTTGCGCTTGGCAGTGCAGACAAACAGCACCTTTTGGGAGCAATAGGTGCCGATATAGTGGCACAGGCCGATACGGTCCTTGATGTCGAGTTGTTTCTCTTCAGAGGAACACAGGAACTGGGTCAGGAATGGGGTTGCCAGCGCCGCGATTGCGGCGGGTCCGCCCGCGAGTGCCGCACCGCCAGCAGCCGCAGAGAGCAGGCCCGAGCTCTTTCCGGCACAGCAGTTGACGAGGCCGAAGAGCGGACGATGGCACCCCGTCGCCTCGCCCTTGAACAGCGAGAGGTCGCCTTCGTCAAACTGGTCACGCACATCGCCCATGGCATGGGTCGCCACGAGCGCGTCCTGGAATTCGGTCGAGGCCTCGCGCACGATCCTGGTGCATTCGCCGTGAAGGCAGTACAGGTCCGATCCGCACAGCGAAGCGGGCGGACCACTGTTCTGAGATGGAATCGTGCAACGATAGACCTCGTCCCGAACCTTGCATGGGCCATCGGCAGGATCATCAAGGCATTCCGCGTGATCGAATGTGCATGAAGGATTGGCCTTGAGTCCTGCGCAGTCGTTGGCCTGGGTTACGCCCGAACAGGTAAAATCGCGTCGCCATTTCCAGCAGGCTTGTGTCCAGCTGACACCGTCGATCGAGCGTGTAGCAGGGTCGCTGTCGGTGCAGGTCTGCGCATCGAGCGTGCAGCTCGCGCCCGCTGTCACGGCCGCGCACGCAGTCTCGTCCAGGACCAGAGCGGGTTCAGTGACAACGCGAGGTTCGGGCACCGGGACAGCAGGAACAGCCGCACTGCACTCGAGCGTCCTGATCAGCGCCAGCACGGGTCGCGAGCAAATCTCGCCGTCGTCCTTGAAACATACCTGCTCGCGCTTCTGCCCGGTGAGGTGGCACGTGCCTGCGGTAATCGCCGACGCAAACACGCCGCAGGTATCGCCGGGGCTAAGCTCACATTCGTAATCGTAGATCGACCGGCTTGCCTCACGGACCACCATCGCAGCATTGCAGCTTCTGGCTTCTTGCGTGAGCTTTGCCCCATCGTTGCAGCTTTCGAAATATGTGACACTGCTCTCGTTGCTTGCCGGGAGGGGCTGACACTTGCCCTTCGAGCCTTCGACACCTTCCCCTGCTCCGAGGAAGTCGTCCGGCGCAGCCGCAACCTGCTGAGCCCTCGTCAGATCGACAGATTGGGGATCGATCTGCGGGCGGCGTCGATCAAGCACCACTCTTGCTGCAGTGGACCCGCCCACCGCCGCTGCACCTTCGCTCGAGAGCGCTTGCGTGTCATCGACAAGCCGCCCGGTTGCAAAGTCGCTGCCTGCATAGCCGGGCACAGCGATGGGCGCGGCCGTATCGGTCACGTTGGCGCCGGCTGTCGCCTGGATCTGTCTCCCAAGCGCCTCGCCTTGCTGCGCGGCAGATTGTGCGTAAGCACTGTGTCGCACAGGACTACTCAGAACGCCGGCTGCCAGCATCGCAAGGCCAAGGAACGGTAGGCTGCGCCGCGTCATTGAGGTCCACCCAGGTGGGCCAGACCTGCACGGGCGACGGGAGCGCCCGCTCCACCTGCATCGGCGATCGCACCGAGTGCATAGCGCGTGGTCACATTCCCGGCGATCCGGTCGTAGGGCGGCACCTCCGAGACACAGGTGAGACTGTCGCACGGGACGTAATCGCTGGTAGTCGCGATCCAGGTCGGCACGGCTTGTACCGCAAAGACGCGGAAGAGGCGCGGATCGATCAGGACACTCGCCGCCTGCTCGCGCGTCACCAGCTTTTGCATGGCGAGGGCAAAACGCGTCGGATTCCCTGCCGGAAATCCGCGAAACACCAC
Organism: Novosphingobium sp. CCH12-A3; assembly: GCF_001556015.1. Taxonomy (NCBI): domain Bacteria; kingdom Pseudomonadati; phylum Pseudomonadota; class Alphaproteobacteria; order Sphingomonadales; family Sphingomonadaceae; genus Novosphingobium; species Novosphingobium sp. CCH12-A3. The sequence continues at coordinate 8,215 of NZ_LSIA01000079.1, forward strand.
TACCCCGCCGGCGGCGGTCACATCACCAATCAGACGCCGCAGGGACGCTTCGGGCATCGACAGGCTGGCGAAAGCCACCAGCATTGGCCCGCTGCGCGGAGGCGTCAGCGTTTCGCGTGCGCCGGCGATCATCGCATCGAGGTCGACCGGCCCCGCTGCGCCAGTCGCACCGGCATCGGTGGCTTGGGGGCCCCGGCGCAACGCTGCCTCCCCGCCCGCAGCCACCTCGGCGGCATCCTGACGCGCAGTTTCTGCCCGCGCCAGCGCAGCAGCAACCAGGTCTTCGGCCTCGTTCTGCTGCGCCTGTGTACGCGCGCTGATCGCATCAAGGTTCACCGGATCAGCCTTCTGGCCAAGCGCGACGCCAACGCCGCCGAGCACCGTGAGCAACAGGGCGAGCAGCGTCAGGCGCCGGGTGCGACTGCGGGTCCTCATAGCACGCAACAGTTGCGCTTGCGCCAGACGAGGAAGCCCACGTCCTCGCCGATGACCGGATAGACCCGGCCGGAATGCGGCAGGATCGTGCTCGCTCCGATCGGGGAACAGGCCTCACGCCCCGAAACCATGGGCGCCGGATTGACCATCTGCAGCCGGTATTGCTGCTTCTTGAGGATCGGCATCAGGTACTTGGCACACAGCCCCTTCGAGCCCATCGTGCCCCAGGCGAGGCCCTCGCGATGCACCTTGTAGAGCATATGCTCGGCGGCGAGGCGCGAGGACTGCTCCATCCCGACATTGGCGCCGATATTGCCGTTCATCGGGTACATCGGCCCATTGCAGCCCGAGCACCAGAACAGCTTGTCGAGCGGCAGATGGGTGGTTGCAGCGACGCAATCGGCCGCACAGGCGGCTTGCGCCGGGACGCTGGTGAACAGGGCCGCCTCGGGATTGAGGATCGTCGTCAGGGCATCGTCCTGCCAGGTCGGGTCGAGCTCGGTCACATAGGCGATGTCGAAGCTCGATTTCTCGAAGCACAGGAAATCGGTGAGGATCTCGAGCCAGTAGAGCAGCGGATAGACGTAGTAGTGGACGTGGTACTTGGCGGTGTTCTGCCCGCGCCCGCCGATCTGCGAACCCTGGCTCACATAGCCGTTGCCGACATTGAACCCCGGATTGAGCTTGATCCCGCCTAGGTTCGGAAAGCAGAACGGCTTGGTCGTGACATCGATCAGGCGGACGGGCTCCCAGAACCCCAAGGCAACGCCGACCCGCGGAATCGGCGAACCGCAGGCACAGAGCGGAAAGCCGGGATTCTGGGTATCGGCGCGGTTCGACCCCCAGATCTTTATCGAACCCACCGAGAGCGGAAACAGGCAGCCCCAGCAAACGTCGGTTACCGGGTTGACGAAACTGCCCGTGCAACGCGAGGGCGCCTGCGCCTCGGCGGGTGTGCCGAGCACCAGCGCCAGCACTGTCAGCACGAGGCGAACCACACGGCTCATTCCGTTTCCCCAGTGCTGGAAACATCATCGTTGCGGTTGAGGCGGTCGAGCCAGGCGGCATCGGCCTTGTGCTTGGCGATGAGCCAGAACGGCATGAGCACGACAATGTAGGCGATCAGTCCTGCGGCGATGCCTGCAGCGAGGATACCAAGGACAACCACAAGGTCGTCCCAGAACAGCGTGACCGCGCCCAGCAGGGTGAGCGCTGCGAGCAAGGACAGGCGTGCCCCGCGCAAGGCTCGCGCCTCCGGCGCCGCAAGTGGTGCAGGAAGCCAATCCGTCAGCCGCCGACGCATCCCAGTCATGTCCGATCACCGTCTTTGTGCGCTTCGGGAGGCAGCGCTACTTCGTCGACCTGCAGGGCTTTGCCCCGCTGGCGGACGAGCACCGGGGTATGAGCGATGCCAAAGCGCGCAGTGAGTGTCCCGCCTTGGTCGAACCACACGCGGCGCTTGAGCGCGCGCATGCGCGCAAAGGGAGAGCCGGCGACCAGAATGATCGAGACATGCGCATCGTCGCCCTGCGCCTGCGCCCAGGCGACCTGGCTATCGCTGGTACCATCAACGAAAAGCAGCATGCGCGGCAGCGTAACGAGATCAAGCGGATTGATCCGCGTGCCCCGCGCCGCAATCAGCACGCCCTTGGCATCGCGGATATCTGCAGACAGCGTCATCGCCGGATCATAGGTCCAGCTGCGGCTTTTTGTTGCAGGGCTCAGCCCCCCGACGGGAGTCGGGTTCATCACGCGTGCTTCGGCGCGCGCAGCAAAGGCGCGGTTCAACTGGTCGAGTTGGCCCGAACCTTGCGCAGCTTTGAGCCGCGCTGCGATCATCGAAAGCAGATCGGGTTCGATCACCGGCCAGGTCTCGCCGAAGCGGCCCAGATCGTGGCCCTGGCTCTGTGACGGCGAGACACTGGCGGGGTTCGCAGCCCCGGTCAGCATTGCAAGAACTGCTATAAAGCCAATGCTGGCCCCACGCTGGACGAGGCCCGTCACAGGATTGCCTCCGCGCGGCCAATCAGGCGGTCACGGCAGACAAAGCCGATCGCAGCATAGCGACTGTCGAAGCCATCCCTGTGCGGCGAGGCCGCAAAGACGCATCCCTGGGGCACAGTGCCCAGCGGTCCCGGCACCAGGGCTTCGCCCTGCCGCGTGCGGGGTTTGAGCCGCGCGATCGTGCGCCCGTTGACCCGCACTACTGATCCCGCGCGGTCCACCCGGTCGCCCGGCATGCCATAGGCGATCTTGACGAATGCGGGAGGCTGTTCCCCAAAATGCCGCCGAACCAGCGGATCGCGACCCGGTGCGAACGCGACATAGTCGCCTCGAGAAGGAAATCGTCCGCGCTCGACGAGGAAGGCCCAGTTCGGCAGCGACTGCGACGCGTTGATCAGCAGGACATGATGCGAGCACCAGTCGGAAAGCGCCCCTAGTACGATACAGCTCATGGCCAGCAATGCGCCGGATGCGATGCGCATGCGTGTCGACATGCGATCGCCCTTTGACACAGGTGCAGTCGAGGCGGGGCTGGAGAGGTCCGTCATTGCGGCGCACCCTCGTGCAGCAGGTAGTCGCGCATGCGGGCTTCAACGTCGCCCGCATCGCGGCGCTGACCGGTCGCATCACCAGGACCGGGCAATGAGGACGCAGGCTGCACCGCAGGCAGCGTGAGACGCACTTCACGGGCAATGTCGGCTGTGATGTCGGGGACACTGCCGCCGACCACCGCTTCACTCACCAGGATGATCTGTCCACCGCGCGCATGACGCGCAATTGTCGCATCAAGCACCTTCATGAACTGTGCGGTGCGCGGACCTATCTGGTCGGGCGAGGCATTCCCGCGCGCTTCGGCACGCACATAGTCGCCGACGAGGCTGGCAAGTTGCACCTTCGCCACGCGCGCTGGCGCGGCGCGCAAGTCGAGGATCGCCCGCGTCATCCACGCGCCCCAGCACAAGACGGCGATCAGCGCCGCTACCAACAGCAGCTGCCCCTGTGCGATGCTGCCACGGCATCGCTGGCCAGTCTTGCCGCTCACCACTGGTAGGAACTGCTCATCGGGAGGCGCGCCGAGCGAGCGCTCGCATTCGGGATCGTCGCTCATACCGCCCCCCTTCCCTGCTCCCACGCGCGCGCGATCGTCGCGCGGCGAAAGAATGCCGTCGCACCGAAGCCCCAGCTCCAGGTGAGGGCGAGCAGCACCGCAAAGCCGTGCTGCGCCTGCGCAGACGCGGTGTCGAACCGCATGGCGAGATTGCCCAACTGCGCCATCGTATCGCCGAGGCAAAAGTTGCCGAGCGCCAGCACCCCTGCTGCGATTGCGCCCACGGCCACGAGCGCATTGACCGCGAGCCATCCGGTGAGGCGCAAGCCATTGGCAAGGTAGCGCCCAACATCGGAGCGGGCTTGTACCGTCGCGCTCATCGTCCGCCCCCCGCCAGATTGACGTGTGCGGGCCGACTATCCTTGCCCGCAAACGCCACCGTCTCGATCGCGTCAGCCATCCCGCGGCCCTCGTGCAATGCCTGCTCAATCCGGGCGAAGGTCGCCGGGCTCGACGAATAGAGGGTCGCCGAAAACGGATCGAGCACGAGCCGGCATACGGATTGGGTGTCCGGACCGCGGATCAACAGGTCCGAGTACTCGGTGCCCTGGCGCTTGAGCGAGCGCAGCAGCGCGTCGGTGTGGTTGTCCATTTCGAAGCGGTCGGACTTGCGGAAATCCGCGATCGTCTCCGCCTTCTGCTGGAGCACGAGGAACCAGTCGGAGTTTTCAAGCGCTGCGCGCGAGCCATCGGACTTGTAATAGTCGTTAATCGACTGCGTCGCGGTGATCAGCGATGCACCATATTTGCGGCAGGTGCGCGAATAGGTCTCGATGAAATCCGCCATCGCCCCGCCTTTAAGCATCTGCCAGGCTTCATCGACGATCAGCGCCTTGGGGATGGCGCGGTCGAGCTTGCGCATCGTTTGCGAAGCAACGAACATGATCGAGGTCAGCACAACGCTGCGCAGTTCCTCGCGCGAGGAAAGATCCGAAAGCTCGAACACGGTGAGGTCGGCTGATAGGTCGAGCGCGGCCTCGCCCATAAAGAAGCGCCCAAACGTTCCGCTCGACGCAAAGGGGAGCAGCGCGGTTGCCAAATCCTCGGCGAAAAGATTGCCTGTCCCACGCAAGGCGTCGATCACCGCATCGATCGTGCCCTCGCCGCCTAGCCTCTCCCAGGCATGGTTGACGGCGGCGTCGATCAGGCCACGCTCGGTATCGTTGAGCCGCGTCTCGAACCGCGCCATCTGCGCCACGATGGCCTTCAGCATTGCAAGACAATCAACGCGGTAGTCTTCGTTGCTGGCAGCAAGTTCTGCATCGATCATCCGGAACGGATTGAGCGAAATCCCCGAGGACAGGCGGAACTCGCTGAAGGTTCCGCCCAAGGCCTTGGCCATGTGCTCGAACGAGCGGCCATCGTCGATGACGATGGTGCGCGCGCCGACGCCAGCGAGGCTTGCGGTCAGGTCCTGGAGCAGCACTGACTTTCCCGAGCCGGACTTGCCCGCGATCGCGACATTGTGGTTGCCTGCCGCATTCTGGAACGGCGACCAGAACTGAGGCTGGCCGCGTCGCCCGACGAAGAGCAGGTGCGGGATCGTGCCCCCTACATATTCACCCTGCAGCGGCGCCATCGAGGCCACATTGGCAGAGAGCACCGTGCGCAACCGCTTCATCCGGCCAAGGTCTGCGGCAAGCCCATCGGCGAGCAGCAACGGGAACGAGGCAAGCAGTCCCATGACCTGGAGATAGGTCTCGTCGATCAGGTCCCAGCCTGCTGCCTTGTAGATCGCCTTCAAGGTGCGCTGGTTGACCTCGCCGCGCCCTGCCGGAGAAATCATCGTCACGGCATAATAGACCCGCGTCAGCTTCTGGCCGTGGCGTACTTCCTCCTGGACATGCTCCCATTCGCGCGACTGGCGCTTCAAGGTCGGCACGAGGCGCGCGGCCTTGCCGTCAGCAAGCTGGGTCGTGCGCGCAAACTTGAATCCGGCGCGCGTTTCCGAAGTCTCGGTTGCCGGAATCACCCCGCAGATTGTCTGGAGCACCGGGCACGGCAGGCAGAGCTTGGGATTGAACACATCGCCGATGATCTTCTGCGTGTCCCACGGCGCCCAGCGCTCCGGGAAATGGCGCACCGCCATCGTGCGCACATCGAAGGTGTCGGGGCTGTATTCGGCGAACTCTGGAACATCGCCGACGGTTGCGCCAGTCGGGCGCAACGACGGCGCATGAAGCACGATGCGCTCGGGCTCGACACGCGTGACGAGGTCACGGCGCACGCATTGCTCGTTGATCGAATCGAGCGTGCTATAAAGCGCGGCATCGTCGCCCGCCCCGGTCGAGGGACACAGCACATCGTCGATGAACCGGATCAGATCGAGCGGATCGAGCACCCGGCTTGGAACCGCGATCGAGTCGAAGGCCGCGACGATGCCCTCGCGCATGGTTACGAGATCCTCAACCGACAGCCCCGCACCATCGGGCGCGCCGACGCTCATCAGCACGCGGAACTGGCGCAGGCAGAAGGGGCCGTCGCTGGCAAGCGAGGTCCAGGCGCCGGTGCGCAGGAGATCGAGCCGATAGCGCGCGAGGCGTTCGAACACGGCACCTGCGCGCACACGTGGCAGGACCCATTCCTGGATCTTCTCCGCGACGCGCGGACTCGCGTAGTTGACGATCTGGAACTGCGCGCCCGGCAGAAGCACGTCGGCGAAGACGGTCTCGACGATGTCGGCGACGCGTTCGTCAGCGCCGATCAGCGGGGCAAGCTCCAGTACAAAGCCTTTCGAGCGGGTCTGGTAGAACAGCGCCTGCTGCGCGCTGTACGAGCGATAGCCGAGCAGGCTCGCCAACATCGGCACCTCGCGGGATGCCGGGATCGGCTCGGGTCGCCCCGCATCGCCGGTCACCAGTTCGATGAGGCGCGCGAGCATCACGGGACCTGCACCGTGGCGACAGGCAAATCGGGCGCCTTGCGCGCAGGCGCCAGAACAGCCGCGACTTCGGCCTTGATCGCCTCGACTGGCGACTCGGGCTGGATCGCGGATCTGCTGCCAGCGGCGGCATGCGACGGGATTGCAGGAGGCACTGCGGGCGTTAGCGAGGCAGCCCCATCGAGCGTCAGTTCGGGCGCGTCTGCGGCCAAGCCTAGCAGGTCACGGGTGCTGCTCGCCAGCGCTGCGCCGTCGCGCTCGGCCAAGGTCGGCATGATTGCGGATTCGGATAGTGCCACTTGCACCGCGGCGGCTTCATGCAGCCGGCCATAGCGATCGACATGCGCCGGAAAGACGATGCGAAGCACGCGCGACGTCTGCGGTCGTGGCGCCGGTTGAACCCCCGCCGTTCGCCGTACCTTCGACGCGGTCCCAGCTGGCACTTCGGCGGACGCCCTGCCTCCAGGACCCCTATCGATCATACCGCCGCGGATCATCGTCGTGTCCTCGCTGGCAATTGCCTGAAGCGCGGCGTCGTCGATGATGCTTGAGGGCGCACAGCTGCCCTGCGGTGCCTGGCAGGCAAAGCTGCCCTTGACGTTGTCACGCAGCATCGCGCAGCTCGACAACAGTACCATCGCGATTGCGAAGGCGACCGACCGCACACTCATGACGCTTTGCCTCCCGCACGGCCCGCCGCCACCCAGGCCTCAAGCACTTCCCGCGGGCGGTAGCCATGGAGCACCGCTCCATCCTCACGCACGATCACCGGGGTTCCGTCGAAGCCGTGCGCCCGCGCAAAGCGCTCGTTGGCATCGAGTCCGCTCGTGTCGCAGACGCGAGCTGGCAGGTCCGCGCCATCGTAGGCCTGCTCGAGCGCACGTTGGGGGTCGGCCGCGCAGATCACCGCGTTCGAGACCATGCGCGTGCCGAGCAGCGAGATCGGACGCTCGATCACACGCACATCCATCGCCTTCAACTGCTGGTGCAGCAGCTTGCAGTACCCGCAGTGAAAATCGCTGAACACGGTGATGCGGCTAGGGCCCCTGCCCCAGGCGATCGCCCCTGATTCCGGAAGGCCCGCCAGCGACACCGAGGTGGTGGGCGCCATTGGGGCCGCCTGCGCTACTGGCTGCTTCGCCCCCGCGCCGCCGGGTGACGCGGTCGCATAGGCAGCGTCAGCCCCCTCGCCCATATCCGATCCAGCCTCCTCGTCGCGTGCGGCCATCGCCCCGGTGCCCGCGAGCATATCGGGATTGATCTGGAGCAGCCGCGCCGCCGTCAGGTCCTGACGGGTCTCCATGTCGTAGACACGTCCGACCACCAGGTAGCGCCCGCTGCGGTCGGTGTAGAAGAGATTGGCGCCAGCTTGCACCTCGCACAATCCGGCGACCACGCCGCAGTCGATCCTGGTCGCCTTGGTGCGCGGCAGGCGCTTTGCGAGCGCACGCGCCAGGCTAGCTTCCGCGCGTGCATCGACGCCATCACCCGCCGCCAGTGCGCCATTTGCCGTCAACGTGCCCGCGCCAATCAGGCCCAGTGCAGTGATCCCGATGATTGCGAACCGTTGTCGCATGGTCGCATACCTCCTCAGTTGCGAATGAACACCCCGTCGAGAAAGACGATTTCCACATCGATGCCGGTCGGCATCTCGATCACGGGCTGATACTGCTCGGCCCGCTCGATCAGGTATTTGGAAACTTGGTCGGCCGACCCCGCGATCCCCGACCCGAAACCGCCTTGTGCGATCTCCCCGGGCGAGAGCTTCTGACGCTCGCCATTGACGCTGACGCTGGTACCGCTGAAGGCGCTTTCCGAATTGAGTGAGAACCCGCGCCCGATACCGCCGGCAAGGCCTGCCAGGAACGCCTGGCCGATCAGCCCGCCCTCGCGGCTCACCACGCGCCCGCGGACGCCGGTCTTGCCGCCGAAGGCAATGAAGCCCTTGACCTCGCTCACGGCAAAGCGTCCGCCCGGCTGCTGGCAGGTCATGCGCTGCAAGCGCACGTAGACTTTCTCCGAAGACAGGTCTCCGCTTGCCGCGCCGTTGACCATGCAGCCCTCGATCTGGGTCTTGAGCAGCCGGCCCTCGGCGTAGACCGAGCGTGCAGGCCCCGTGATCCGCAGCACCACCGGCAGCGGGTCCGACTGGCTGCGCACCGAAGTCGTCGCATCGACGCCCACCACCACCCGCGCCCGCGCAATCGAATTGGGCGGCAGGTAATTGGCGCTGTCAGTAAAGCTCGTGGTCTTGCCCGGGGTGATGCGCTCGGCGGTTCCAGTCGCACTGCCGAAGGAGACAAGTGCGATTGCGTTGCTCCGCACGGGCCCGGCATCGATCGCCGCCGTTGCGCCGTCGCCAGCCGCGGGAGACGTGGGGCTCCCAGATCCTGTCCCGGCGACACGGTAGGTTCCGGGTGCGCTCGGACCATAGAGCGCGGTCGGTCCCGTCGCAGCGGCTCGCGGGGCTGCGCTTTGCGCGGCCTGGAGTTGCGCGCGCAACTGCTGGTTTTCCGCCTCGTAGGCCGACATCACTCGCGTGCCATCCTCGGCCATCGCCGATTTCTGGCCCTGCAGCGCCTGGATTTGTTCCTCGAGTTGCTGGATGCGCTCGGCATTGCCTTCGAGGCCTTTGATCTGGTTGCCGTACTGCTCCATCTGCCCTTCGGAGAGCGCCATCCATTCGCGCTCGGACATGTTGCGATTGATCATGTCGTCGGTCGAAACCTTGACCTCGCCGTCCTTGGCCGCGTCCGCTGCTCCCAGTTCACTCGCCGATGGCTGGAGGATCCACGCCATCGCTACGACCGAGAGCACCCCGCCCGAGCCATAGAGCAGCAGCTTCTGCCGCCGTGCCGCGCGCTCGTTGCGCATCAGGTCACCGTTGTCGGTGGTATCGCTGGACGACGGCTCCTGCCCAGGGCGGAACGGGTTGCGGATCATCGGGCGACTTCCGTCGGGCGGACGGGTTCGACAACCCAGGCCGTCGTCACCTGCCCCGGCGCCAGCACGGGGCTGGCAATGCTGACCGCTATGGCCCCACGCGGAGCGACTTGATCCTCGCGCAAGGGCAGGCTTGCGCTTCCCCGGTTTTCGAGACGCAGAATCCGGCCGATCAGCATGACCCCGCTGTAAGTCCCCAGCGCCTGGAGGCGGAGCGTGCCTGCCATGACCGGGGTTAGCGGCTTCCAGCGGACATCGAAGCCGTCCAATGGCAGTTGTTCTGCCATCGCATAGACGAGACGCGTCGCGATCTCTTCGTCGGCGAGCGCGGCGGTGCCACTGCCATCGGCCGCTGCTGGCGGATGCTCGATATCGGCATTGGCAATGAACACCTGGCGCGGTTCGTCGCCCGCGACCGTGCAGGCGAACTTGTAGACATACCCGCGCCGTGTCGTACCGAAGAAGGTAAGCGTGTGCCGTGCAAAGCCCTCGGGGACCGAGAGGTAGATGTCGCCGCGCACCGGCTCATTCACCACCTGGAAGTCCTCGGACGCATTGCCGGCGGCAACCTTCGACACCGAGGCGAACTGGTCGTCCTTCAGGGATATCCGCGTCAGGTCCTTGAGCGAGGCTTCGCAGCGCACCTCGCCGTTGTCGGCCACCAGCAGTGACTGGTCGGCCAGGGCCGGGGGCGCAAAGCATGCAAACGCGAGACCGATCAGGCCGACACCGAGGCTGCGGCGCCCAAGGCAGCGCAGATCGCATGCCAGCGTCGCGCCGACCGCGGCCATGCATGGCGATCCCATGAGCGAGTAGGCAGGTGCGCTCATTCCGGCGTCTCCTGCTTTTCGACCATGCCGAAACCGGCAAGCCGCAGCGACACGCCGGTGTAGCGCCAGGTAAAGCGGAAAATGCGGTGCTCGGTCGTGACTTCCTTCGAGCCAGCGACGGTGTGCAGCACGCCGCCGACTTCGCTGGTCAGTGCCTCGGAATCGGTCCGCAGCCAGTCGATCGTGAAGAACTGGGTGATCTGCGATCCCTGCTGCTCGTCGACGACTTTGAGGAGATCGCGCTTGAGGCTGCCCCGCGCGGGCTCGTCCGCCAGCGCCAGAATGGCGTTCATCCAGTAGTCGAGCGTTTCGGGGGAGCGATTGAGTACGAGCTGCGCAGCATCGCGGGTCACCAGTTCGAGATACTCTTTGGACACGCCTGCGCTGCTTAACGTCAGCGGCGAATGCGCGATTGGCTGCAGGATGACTTCCCGGTCGCGGTTGAGCGCCGCACTTGCGGCGCCGATCGCCAGCAGGGCGAGCATGAGCGATGTCAGCGCGAGCGCATTGCGTTGACGTAGGACGCGCTGTGCGGCGAGATGGGCGAGAGCATTGTCCATTGTCAGCCTGCCATCACGCGCAAATGGGACGGCGGACAAACCCGCAGACCGAAGAACGAACCCGGCAGATGCCAGTAGCCCGCGTGGAGGATCCACGCTATCGATCGTCCGGCTCTTGCCTTGCGATAACCGAACCACGTTCCGACCGCAAAAATAAGGCCAATGACAACGTGCTGCGTCAGGACGCCCCAGACGAACGGGATGAACATGACGAGAAACTCGTCGAGCGTCCAAAACCCGATCAGTTCGGGATCGTCGAGATGCCTCGGGATCGAAAAACGGTCCATGAGTTGTGTCCACCGTCAGTTGGCGAGCCTTTGGGGATGGGGGCGAGGCTCGCCGGTTGCCGTCTCAGATCGTTGCCGTGACGGTCGATGTGACGATCGGGATGCCGGTGCCGGCACCAACGCCAACGCCCACCGGAATAGCGACCTGGCCCAGGCTGAAACGCCCGGAAGCGAGCCCGACAATGCCGCCGGCAAGGCTCAGCACAGTGATGATCTTGCCGCCCGAGCCTTGCAGGAAGTTGGAGAACTTGGTGAGCGCGGTATCGAACGTTCTATCGGTTCCGGCGAACGCCGCGTCAGCACCCAGCACCGTGGCTGCGGCCATGACCGCAGTGGCGAGCGCCAGCGATTGTGCCCAGGGCGGCAGCGCGTCGCCCAATTGCTTGATGTCCATGTCGAGAACCCCTGATTGCGTGCGCGGTCGAAGGCGATCCGCATGATCAGGAAGCCTTACGCGCAGCTGTCTGCACAGCGGGCCTGAGCGCTGGGTGGCCAAATATTTACCGCAGCATCTCGAATGGTTTGGGATGTTTGCCGCGCCGGACTGCCATGTCGCCCGCCCTTGGGCACCATGACCACCACGCCGGGACGCAGGCCGCACCACCCTGGCCCAGAATGCAGCCCGACGCTGGACTGAATGCCATCGCAGTGGACCAGTCCCGCGCCGACTCGCATGGACGCTTGATTTCGACGCCGGGGCACCGACCGCCCGAGCTTCACGCGAGCAATACCTCTTTTCCGGGAATGGTCGGGAGAGCTTGCGATGGGCAGGTTCGCGGCATGCAAGGACCGGTATTGCGCCGCGGGCGACCGGACCAACGGGGGTTTACCATCATGCTGGCCTGCAATGACACCGATGATCTCAATGCGGGATGCTCCGCCTCGCTGACGGCAGGATTGTGCGCGATTATTTCGCACGAACTTGCTCGGAGAGGGATCAGTTCGCGCCACCTCGCGGACAGGCGCGTTATCCGCCGCCGGCAGGGGTTCCGCGAGCGACTTGCTTTGGCGCAACTGCTCCCTTCCGAACTCGACGCCCTGGTCCGTTATCTCGAGATCGACATGGTTCGCGTGGCCATCGCGTTCGAAGTGTTCGGCGATGCCGAATGTTATCCGGACGCGCTTACGCTCAATCTCGGCAATGTCTGCCGCGCGTTGAAAGCTGCGGTCAAACGCCAGGGCGATGCGCTCGATTGCGCATTCGAACCGATGCGCCCTGCCCTGTGCGATGCGGTCGCCGACCGCATCTGCCAGGCACTTGCCCAGCATCATGCCCGGGTCGAGCAGGCACGATCGGCTCTGCTCTAGCTGTCAGGCTTCCCCTGTCGCGCCAATGCGTTCCCGACGAATTGCTGAATAAGCGCGGTATGGGTGACTGGCTTGCTAGGACGTTTAAGTAGATTGGTTAGCGGCACTGCCACCTTCGTGGGCGACACGCCACTGCTGCCCCGCATCATGCCGAGCACATTGTCGACATAGGCCCGCGTTTCGCGGAATGGCGGTACTCCGTTGTAGCGGGCGACATTGCCAGGTCCGGCATTGTAGGCCGCAAGGGCAAGGTCGTAGCGTCCGAAGGCATCGAGTTGACGGCGCAGGTAGCGCGCGCCTCCCCTCAGATTCTGCGCGAGGTCCCAAGGATTGGCGATGCCGAGCGCTGTTACGGTACCGGGCATCAGCTGGGTAAGACCGATTGCGCCGCGGTCGCTCAGCGCTGCGGGATTGTAGCGGCTCTCGTGGGCAACGAGCGCGTCGAGCAGCGCCGGGGCCACACCTTCCTCGCAAGCGATCGACGCCAGAATCGGGGACAAGCTCGCACGCCGCATTCGAGCAACGCGGGACAGAAACGCTGGCGGTGTAGGGAGTACCAAGGAACAGGTTTCGACAACTTCCGGCACTTTAGACCCTTCCGCCAGTTGCGGAGGGAAAGCCCATTCGCGCATCTGCGCGATCACCTGTTGTGGGGGCGGTGATTGGTTTGCCGTTGTCGCGCGTGCTTCGAGGACCAGGAACGGCTTATTGCTCGGCTCGTCTTTGGCAAACGCTTGAAGCTGAACGCCATGCGCTTGGGCGCTGTGTGAAATCAGAGCCGACGCCAGCAGTCCGATCAGTCTACTGTATTTGATCATGCAAACGCACCCTTCGACGGGGTACGTGATCCAGCTATCGCAGATTAGAGCCTTGCAAAGTCATTGAGTGAGCGCAAGCGCAGCCAATTTGCTTCGCCTCCGTTCTGACAACCAATTTCCGACCGCGCGAGCACCATCCATTTAGCCCTGACGACGCATGAACTCTGCAAACAGCGGCACGCTGAAATCCAGATAGCCATGATCGGTACTGAAAATCATGCCTTTTGCAATGATACTTGCCCGCGTCGGTCCCAGAGATTTTTGCGTGCGCTGCATAGCCTGTGCGATTTCCGCCATCGCATATGGCCCATCGCCCAGGTCTGCCATCGCCTTCACAAATTGGATTTCGGCTTTGGTCAGACGATCGATCCGTACTTTGAAAAAGCCGTCGTCCAGCGACGCCAATGTTTCGGCATAGGATTGGTCTGCATCGGCAAAGCTGATTTCCGGCCCTTCCGCATTGTTCCATACGACCGATGCCCATTCCTGCAGGAAAAAGGGATAGCCCTTTGTCCGCGTCACGATGGCCGCCAGCGCATCGGGCGCGATGCTCGCCTCTTCCTCTAAAATTGGTTTTTCGATGGCTTGTGCGGCCGATGCCGGATCGAGTGCGCCCACGGCCGGATAGAGAAACAGTCGTTCAGCATAGGACTTTGCCTCGCCCGCCAATCTAGCGATTTGCGGGAGGCCCGCCCCGACCAGAAGTACCGGCAGCCCCTCCTGCGCAATCCGGTGTAGGGCAACAATCAACGCTGACAGATCTGAGTCGGACAGATACTGGACTTCGTCGATGAGAAGTATCCATCCGCGCCCTGCAGCCTGAGCCGCCTTCCCGATGAGCGCGAAAAGGTCCGGAAGGTCATATTGAAGGTCGCCAGTATCGGCGAGACCTGGCTCGGGTTCGATTCCGATCTCTACGCCGGCCATCTCGATCCTGAAGATCGAGGCAAAGTTGCGCAGCCCAGTGAGGCCTCTTAGGGCTACGTGTTTTGCCGATGCCACTCCAGAGAGCGATCGCATGACCTTTCGCATTTCAGGAAAAATAAGGCGCGCCAGGCTCTCGCCCTCCGGAGATTCAACTCTGGAAACTAGGAGGCCGTCCTTCTCGGCGTTCCTGCCGATCTCATTGAGCAGTACGGTCTTCCCAGTACCGCGCAGGCCCAACAGCATAATGGAGCGTGCGCTGCGCCCTTTGATTGCTCTGCCGCAAGAAATCCGGGCCGCTTCAAGGATGGCGTCGCGTCCCGCCAGTTCCGGGGGTCGGCTGCCCGCACCCGGCGCAAATGGGTTACGATACGGGTCCACGATGCCTCCAAACGTGTAACAACTAGTGAGGTATAGGGATGTCTATCAAAGAATAATAGACTTTCCTAGAAGTGGCTAGCCGCCGCCAACAGCGTCCACTCGAGCACGTGATTAACCGTCTTCTCCAAACCGCTGTGCCAATCGCGCACTCGCCCCGCTCTTGGCCGTTAGCTTTGCTCCGTAGCGCAAGACGGTGCGCGCGTCGCGCCAGCGGTAGGCCTGCATGATCGCGGGCAGCCCTTCGCCCGCAACAAAGTTGTCCTGCGCCACACCGACCCTAATCGAGTGCGAGGAAATACCCTTGAGCCAACGCTCAAGCTCACTTTCGCCCATTTCGCCCAGAAGACCTTTCTCCCAAGCCCGGCGTATCAACCGCCTATAGATCAGTGTGACGCTGTTTGGATGGAGGCGCTCACTGCCGACAGACTTAATCGAGCCATCAAAGTGCGTCGTAACTCTTCGCAGCAGTGGCCCTTTGTCGACCTCCCCTGCCCTGCGCCAGCGCACGATGGCGGCCATCGTCGCCGGTGACAGATAGGCTTCGGCTCCTTCCTGCTTGCGGTCAGTTTTGCTCGAGGGAATGTGCAGCAGCCCTGCCCCCTCCCCGTCCGGTCCCTCGATGTGCGCAACGTCAATCGCCACCAGCTCAGACCGGCGGGCGGCGGTGTCGTAGGCGATACGCAGGAGCGCGGCATCGCGTAAGCCCAGTTCGTCCCGGCGGCACGCCTTGAGCAAATGCGCGAGGCACACGCCTGACGCCGGGCTGTCGAGATCGGCGATATCGCCCTTGAAGCGAATGGCGCGGGCCTGCCGCTGGCGCACACCGAGATGATTGCGCGCTGCCTTACGTTCGAACTTGACCAAGGGGTCTGAAGTCGGATCGCTGAGCCCTGCCATGCGATAGGCCCATCCTACATGCACCAGGTAACGCTCGATCGTCGCCATGGCACGGGTTCTGATGTCAGACGCTTCCGTGCCGGCAAGAACGCGGATCCATGCGGCAACGTCGGCAGGACCGGCTACGGCCGGCTGCACGCGCCGTGAGCGGCACCATTGCCCCCACAAGGTCAGGTCAGAGCGGAATGCGCGGCGGGTGTTCTCGGACCAACCCCGCATCGCAGCATCAAGCAGCGCTTCATCGATGCGGACCCCGGCGCCGACAAGCGTGCGCACCTCTGCCACCAGATCGTTTGGCTCTGTGCCAAGCCGGACAACGGCGCGTTTTGCAGCAGTGGCGGGCGGGCTTGTCGGCATGGGTGTCAGGATAGCCGGGCTTTCCTTAGATGCATAGAGTGGTGATAAGCAGCCATTATCAACACAACGTCAGATAGCACGTGGACTGTAGATGTCAGCTCAGTCTACAATCAGCGAATGAGCCCCCCTCCCCTCCCCCTGACAGCCCTGAATTGGACCCCCGATCTGGTGTGACGCGCCATAATTGACGTCATTGGGTCAACGCGTTGACCAGAAGCTGTGACAAAATACACTACAGCGTACGCCCTCCGTTTACATGGCGTACGATTGAATTACCTTCCCGGCCATGTCCGCAATACCATCCTGGCGTGCCGGCTTCGAGCTGGAAATCATCCTCGGCGACCTTGGCGAGCTCCGTTTCGAGCGAGAGCTGCGCGATGGAGAGGCCATGGACGAGGCTTCGCCGGCCTTCTGCCGAACCTTCGCGGCAAAATTGCGCGAGCGGACAGGGCGCGCCTGGTCTGCCCCTTCCCGGCCGCCGCAGCGCCCTGGCTTCTATGTCGTCCCCGAGTACGGACTGGACCCACTGAACTGGCCGGAAGACCGCCTCGCCGGCGTGGAACTGCTGACCCCTCCCCTGCCCCTCGACGATGCCGAGACGGTCAGAACCGAGCTTTTCGAGGCAATCTACGAGATCGACGGCGATTTCAACTTCTTCGCAAACGAGCACACCGCCAATTGCGGTTGGCACATCAATATCGATGCCGGAGATGGCTTCCGGCTCGATCCGGACCGCTTCATCCTCGGCGTCGATGAACTACTGCTGCTCGCGAACAACGATCGGCTGTTCAGCCGTTACACTGCCTTGCAGCGCCATGCCGTCGGCGTGCCGTTGTTGCGGCATCTGGCGCATGATCCGACCGGAAAATTCCTGCTGGGCTCAGCCCTCGGCAACCTGCTCGATGCCCATGCCGGGCGCGACAAGGGATACGCGGCAAACTTCGCCAAGCTGCTCAAGGGCTATGTCGAGCTGCGTCATTTCAGCGCCGAGTCGTTCTTCAACGGCCCCCATCTTATTGAGCAACTCGAGCGAATACCCGCAGCCTTTGCGGTCTGGCCTGCACATAGCCATCCCTTCGAGCAGGCCTTTCGCCGCAAGTTTCTGCTGCTCTCGCGCTGGCTTGCCCGCGCTCGCTGCAAGCTGGCGTGGGATCTGACCCAAGGCCTGGTCGCCGCCGAGGGTCGGGTCCATTTCGCCGGGGAGCCGCTCGGCCATTTAATGGCCAATGGTTTGGTCGAGCTCAATCTGTTCGGGCATGGCGACTACGAGTATATCGCCACCATCCGCGACATTGTCCTCTCCGATATTCCCGAAGCGGTCGCCTTGCTCGCGCTCGATCTTGCCGAGCTCACCAATCTCGGCGTTCGGCAGCGTGCCAGCAGAAACAAGTCTTTCCAGCGCGCGGTGCTGCAACTCGCGGGCCAGCTGAGAAAAGACCCCGGTCTTTCCAGTTCCGCGCAGCTTGAAGAACTCGCGAACGCGGAGAAACTGCGCCGGAAAATGCACCCGCAATTCTACGCGGCCGCCGGGACATAACGTCAAAGTATATCCCGGTTGGCGGGCGAGCTACGCAGCCGTCTGACCGTCGCCGTCGCGCAAGCGCCCCAGCACGCGCGCGGCTGCATTATTGCCCACGGCCAGTTCCCGCGCATAGCGCAGCGCCGTGGTTGGCGACGACCACCGCAGCGCCAGCGCGATCCCCGCGCCGTCCTCACCGGCCGCGAACAGGTCCTGGGTCAGCCCGACCCGGAACGAGTGCGCGCTCAAGGCACGCACGGTGTCACCCTCCATACCGGGTTCGAGGTCGACATGGCCGAGATCGATCGCCTCCAACACCCGGCGGCGCAGGATCGCGACCACACCCTGACGGGTGAGCGGCTTCGCGCCAATATAGTGCCGCACAAGTCGCTGCCCGGCGGCGTCTGGCGGACTGGTCAGTACATTGATGCGCCGGAACACCGGGCCATGCGCAATCCCGCTCGCGAGCAACCAGGCCGACAGGCGCACCATGGTATCGGCCGACAGCCAGGCCAGAGCCCCCTCCCCCAGCTGATCGGTCTTGGAATGCGTGATTTCGAGCCGCCCGCTGCCATCGCCAACCTGGGAGAGATCGGCCACCGTCGCGCCAACCAGTTCAGACACGCGCAAACCCGCATCATAGGCGAGACTGATCAGCGCCGAGTCACGCAGACCGATGATATCGGTGCCGCACGAAGCCAGCAACGCGTTGACCGTTACCCCGTCGGGCGGCGCCTGACCCTCCTGCATCGCCTCGCCCAACCGGAGCGGCGCGGCCTGCCTTTGCCGTTCGCGCTTCTTGCGCCGGATGCCTTTCAGCGTGTCGCGAACCATCCCGGCCTGGGTTGGCAGCGGTTCCCTCTCGCCAAAGCCGAGGATGCGGTGGATCCGCGCGATGGAGGCGATCCGGCGCGCAAGTGTGGCAGGCTTCGCACCCACACGGGTGTCTGATCCCTTGGCCAGCCAGTGCAGATAGTGGACCAAGGTTTCGGGCTCGGCGGGGACTGCGGTCGCAACGGGCCGCCGCGCCTTGCACCAGGCGAGGAAGCACCTGAGGTCGGCAGTGATCGCCCCCCTCGTCGCCGGCGCCATTGCGGCCACTGCAGCTTCGAGCGCCAGCGGGCGCGCAGCGCGGGTATCGACCAGCAGGGCGTGGCCGCCCAGCACCAGTTCAACCGAGGACGGGAATGGCCGGTCAGCGGTCATGCGGGAAGATCGTTTCGGGCGGGTTTCACGGGCGCCTTTTGGGCCAAATCCGGCCTCTTCAGCAAGCCTGAATTTACCATAACATCCGATTATGGAAAAAGCGGGTGCGGCGGGGGCTACATCATAGGCACCTTAATCGTGTAGTAGATTGACAATGAACATCCAAAGCGCTGTTATACTGCGCATGTCTGGTGCTTTTTCGGAAACCATTCTGGAGGCCTTCGGGGCCGCGCGCGAGGGGCTCGCAAGAGCCGAGGAGAGGCTCGTCCTTTTTCCCGAGCCCGCGATCCTCATCGCCCATATCCGCGCAGCCGAGCAGGAAGCACTTGCCTGGCTCGAAGGCGAAAGCTTCATACCAGATCAGCTCGCCATGAACTATGGCTATTCACCGCGCGCCTGGCGGCGATGGCCCTTTGCGTTCGTTCAGGCCTTCGAACGTGTGCCGCGCTGGCGCGCCATTCCCACCTCCGATGCGGTCCGAACGTGGCTCAAGGCCGACGCCGCGCCGCTCGCGGGTTGGCCCTCCCCGCCCCCACTCGAAATCGCCGACACGCGCCTCGAGGGTTGGGCCCGCCAGGCCGCGCGCCTATCCGCCCTCCCCCGCCTTATCGCCAGCGCCGATCTCGCCGCCTCCTTCGCCCGCGCTGCCCCCCTGCCTCGCGGCAGCCCCGTGATCGGCGCAATGCTCGCCGACCGGTTTGCAATTGCGACCCCCAAGCTCTCCGGAGGTGGTATTGCCGTCATGGGCCTGCACCAGAACCGCTCCCCGTGGCGCGCGCTCATCACCGGCGCGACGGACGACGATCTTGACGAACTTTCCGAACGCGCAAGAGACGAGCGCTGCAGGATCGCCTGGCTCGAAGGCCTCGCTGTCGGCGCTGCGACGGTCGTCCGCCTCGATCAACGGCTGCGCCTGTGGCTGGCCCGGCTCGACACCGCCTGTGCATCGCGGCGCAAGTCGTCGCACCTGCGCCCTCTCGCCCTGCTCGCCGGAGCGGGTCCTTCGCTCACCGTCGCGCGCGCGGCGAAAGCGTTGGGGCTATCTCGGCAGGCGACCACTCGGCTCATCGCCGAGGCGTGCAAGGCGCACCTCCTGCGTGAGATCACCCAAGGCAACGCCTTCCGCCGCTATGTCATCGCCGCGTGATGCAGCAAAATCCGGGAATACAGCGGAAATTCAGCTATCTATCTGACATTATTAGTGAAATTGAATTTCCCCGGAAATGCCTCGTACAGCGCGAAAACGGGGACTGGATAGGGTTGGGGTGCGCAGACACGCCGAGCGCGCTCTACGGGCTTCTCAGGGCGAATTTTGATGATTTGGCACTGCGGGCGAGCTTTCACCCTTCGCTTCGAGATTGGCGACGGCCCATTCGAGCGCGCGTGCTGTCGGAAGGGCAAATCCCCAGCAAGCCGGATCGAATGGTTCGCTGTCCCAGCGCGGCCGACGCCGCTGTTCCGCCCGTTTCGCCAAATCCCGGGCGAGCCGGAGACTCGCAAGCGCTTCTCCACGGCTCCGCCGCTGTCGGCTCTCTACACCCAGGGCATGCAAGGCGCGCTGGCGCCAGTCAGGTCCGTCGCGGTCGACCCGCGCCAGATAGCTGAACGCGCTCAGCCGCTGCGCTGCCGCCTCAAGCCGACGATACTGCTTGCGTAGCCGATGACGATGAACCCGGCGAAGCGTGACCGCAAGCATCGCCATCGTCATCGCCGTCCCAGGGAGCGGCATGGTTGGCAGCTCTGCCCCGGGGCTCGCAAGCAACGCGAACGTCCCGGCAAAGCGGCGCGGCAAGTCGCGGTCGTGGCAATGAGCGTGGGCCAGCAGCAGCGGGCGCGCAGGCACGACATGGAGACGGTTCGCGCTGAACTCGCGCATGTAGGCATCG
>NZ_LSIA01000008.1:0-5824 GCF_001556015.1 Novosphingobium sp. CCH12-A3
ACGTGTTCGCTGAAGGCGACTTCACCGTTGACGTCAACGACACTCCCATCCGCTCCCACTGTCGCAAATATCGGTTCCTTCAGCCGCATGCCGAGGCGGGCAGCCTGGTCAGCGTCGATCTCGATTGCGTACTTGCCTGGCTTCACCCCGTCGAACACGACCGTGCCATCGAATTCGGTCATGCCGGATGCGACATCGCCCTTGGGCGAAACAAGCCGCACTTTCACCGCCGAAAGGCCATTCAATGCCCCGTCCCGGCCACGGAAGCGGATGCGGGTGACCAACTCGGACGTCGGCACAAGCGGATAGTCGATCCGCGCAATTCCCCCTGAACGCGCAGCAAACGTGATGTTCTGTGGCGGAGGGGAAACAAATACGGTGTCGGTCCCCGAGATGTCGGTGCGCAGTGAAGTCATGTTGCCATCGCCGAGGCCAGTCACGAACGCCCGGCCCTGTCCATCCGTCACGGCCTTCAGTCCGCCACCCTGCACGACCACGCCGGGCACTGCTTCCTCACCCTCATCGCGCCGGCCGTTGGCATTGGCGTCGATGAAAGCCAGGAGCGCTGCGCTGGCCCCATTGGCCGGGCCCGGCGGCGTCACGCGATAGCGGCCTTTGAGCGGGTCGCGTGCTATCCCGAAGTTGAGCTGTACGCCCACGCGCCAGCGGTTCTGGCTGGTGGACCAGTCGCCGCCCAGCGTCGCGGTCGCCATCGGCAAGCGCGCGGTCAGCCCTGCCTGCAGGGCCGTATCATGCCCGGCAAAATTGCGTGTCGCACCAAGGCGCAAACTGTACCGATCGCTAATTGCCCGGTCCGCGGCAAAACCCAGCGTTTCCAGCCGGGTGCCTGGCTTGATCCCGAAATCGGCAGTGGCGCGCAGTTGCCACTTGTAGTCGATCAGCCTCATCGCACCGAGATTGGCGTTGATGCGGGTGTCGGCGAAATTGCCCTGCGTGCGGTGGCTGTAGTCGGCGCCTATGGCGAACAGGGTCTGCCCCACGCTCGCGGTGGTGCGTGCCCGGGCCGAGAGGGTCTGGCTGCCGTCGACGAACTCGGCACGGTCGAACCGCCCAGAGACCGGCAGGCCAAGCGAGCCGGGCAGCGGTACCGCCAGGTCGAAGACGACTTCGCTGTAGCGGCGCATCGGGCGCGACGGATCGAAAGCGGTGTTGGCCTCATCGGCAAAGCCCCCGCCGTATTCGACATGGCGGCCAAGGAAGCTTACGCCGGCGATGCGTGCGGCAAGGCCCAGAGACATCGCCCGCCCGCCTGCGAAGTCGCTGGCAAGGTCGGTCTGCACGGCAAGGCCGAGCAGCGAATGGCGCGCGCCAATCGAACCGATGACGTGTGAAGTGCCGCCCAAGTCGGTGAAGCGCGAAAGACCGGCCGCGACAGTCAGGTGTTCGCTTATGCCGTGGGCGATGTTGAAAGTGGCGCGCAGATCGCCCTTGCCCTTGGCAAAGCCGCTGAGGTTGGCATCAGACAGGTCGATCACGGTCCGGTCCTGCGAAACGATGCCGAGATCAACCGTCGTCTTGCCCGCCGCAAGCTGGCCGCCTCCCACGTTGATCACGCGGGTGCGTTCGATGCGTTCTCCGCGCGGGCCATAGAGCACGACGCGCAGGGCGTTTCGGCCGCGCACCAGCGGGATGTCGTTGAACTCATAGCGTCCCTGCACGCCCGCACCGCGCTGGGCGGATCGCAGGATATCGTTGACGTAGAGCTCGGCATCATATCCCAGCGGCAGTTCTCCGCGCAGGTTGATGCGCTGGAACACGCTGGCTTCATCAATGCGCGACGATGAGAACGTGAAACCGGCCCCGCCAAGACTGCGTGCGCCGACGACCTGGGGCGGCGTGAAGACGTCGCCCAGCGCGGCAGACGTGCCGCCGAGCGAGCCGAGCAGTCGTCCGTCCTCGGACCGGCGCGTGAAGGCAAGGCGGGCCGAAACCGGGTCGCCGTGGTCGTCGGTGGCGATCCAGGCGTTGAAGCCTGCTTTCAGCAGATCGCCCGCCACACGGCCTTCAAAGCGCGTGACAGAGCGGCCACCGCCGTTGATGCCTTCGCTGTTGTAGCCAAGCTCGGTCGTGAAATCGAAAGCGGGGGGACCGATCCAGCGGTAGGGCGTTGCGACGCGCATGGCATCGTCCTGCGATTCCGGCTGCCCGGCAAGCCCTGCCATGCGGGCAAGGCGTTCGCGCTGGGCCTGCAAGGGCAGCTTTTCCGTGGCTTCGAGGGTGAGGATCATCTCGTCGGCAATCGACGTGATCTTCAGCGGCAGCAACTTGGCCACCAGCGAGGCCCGCAGGTAGATATCGGTTTCGGAGATCAAGCTGTCGGGCGGAATCAGCGCGACAACCTTGCCGCCAATAAGGGCCTGACCTGACCGCAGATCGATAGTGATGGGACGCTGGCTCTCGCCGATGCGGCCCGATGCAACCCCATTTGTAACGTCGATATCGAGCGGAAGTTCAAGCAGACGGGTGAGTTCACCGAGCGGCAGCAGCGGGTCTGTGGGGTCGCCGTACGCCGTCAGCGCCTCGCTGATGGTGGTGCCGTCAAGCTGCACGGAAAACAGCAGGAGGTCTTCGTTTGCAGCCTGCGTCGTGCCGAACGCAGACGCCCCGACCACCGGATCGGGGGCCTGCACGGGCGCAGCCGGTCCCGCTGGCGCGCTGCTGTTGGCAGCCAGGGCCAGAATGGCCAGCGTCGCAGTCATGTCAGGGGGCGGTGTAGCTTCCGCTGGCGATCTCGACCGGCTTCTTGCCGTCGTCGGCGCTGTATGTGGCGGTTATCACTTCGCCTCGTTTCAGCGGGCGGAGCAAAGGCACGAGGGCCTGGCGTTCATCAGCTTCCGGGTAGACGGCAATACCCCGCGCCACGCCGACCACTTCCTTGGCCGTGCGCAGTTCGAGATTGCCGTAAAGCGAAGTCGTGCCCTTGCGTTGCAGGGTTACTGCAAGCGCAGGGCCATCGCGCGTGGCGGAAGGCGTTATTGCGCCAATTCCGCCGGTTGCATCGGGCGTGCCGCCCCGCACGATCAGCGGGATCGAGATGCCGAAGACGGACTGAATGCGAAGAACCAGCTCGCCCTTTTCGGCGGCAGCAGCCTGTTCGGCAGTCAGCCCCGTATCGGCGGGGGGCACCGTGGTGACGGTCAGGTGCGTGCGATACTCCGCGGTCGTGGCGGTGTCGGCCAGGGTGGCGCGAACACGAACCGTCTTGCCTTGGCCCGGTGGCAGGATCAGGCGGCTGGGTGCGGCAAGCACGAAGGGTTTGGCGGAGCGCAGTTTCGCGCCAAGACCTTCGGCACCACGCTCTGCAAGGCGGCTCACCGGCACGATCTCGCCAGAGGGCAGCATGGCGTTGTCGACCAGCGCCACATCAACCGTCACCGGCGTGGTGCCTTGGTTGAACACGTAGACCGCTTCGGTACGCTTGGTGGAATCGAAGATCACGCGGCGTGGCGTAATGTTGATATTGGCTGCGGCTGCCTGGACCGGGACGGTCACCTGGGCGTCTTGCGCCTTGGGCCCGGCGATCGGGAGCGGTGCCTGCTGGGCAGCCACCATTGCAGGCGCCAGCAAGGTCAGGAGGCCTGGCATCATCACGAGGTTGCGCTTCATGGCTCGATGACCTTCAGTTGAATTGTGCGAGGAACAGGATGGAGCTGTCGCCTGGAACATTGCCGCGCTCAGAAACACTGCCGCGCATTGCGCCGCGCAGGCGTGCGTCCGATGCGGCCGGTTGCAGCAGGTCAATGCGGTAGACGCCGCTTGCCATGACCAGGACGCCGCTGGCGTCACGGGGCATGCCCTTCTTGCCTGGCTTGCGCGGTGACATCAGCACCGAGACCGAATCTCCCGCATCGCCATTGAGGAACACAGCGGAAACGGCATCGCTCAGGATGTCGAACGAGAACCCTGCGCCAACCGGCTCGAGGATGACCACGGCTGCTTCTGCCGATGCGGGTGCTGGTGCAGCGTGGGCAACCGCCGGCGAGGCCATGGTCGCGCAAGCGGCGAAAAGCGCTCCGGCGATTTGCCCGATGCGAACCTTCGATCCTGCGTCCATGGCTTGTCCCCCTCTCGCCGACGGTTGCCGTCTGCCTCGGGGAGGTGCCGCGCAGATGCGGCAACGCTCCCCGAAGTTCCATCACTGATAGGTGACAGTCACCGTGAAGTTGCCGGTGTAGGCGCCTGAAGCCTGTGTGTCAGGCAGGCTGAACGATCCGCCGACGTTGAGCGTGGCGGATCCTGCGGCTGCCAGGGCGCCAGAGAGGGTCACCGTGCTGCCGAAGTCGGGCAGCAACGTTACCGGGATGGTGTTGGTCCCGCTGGTCAGGGTGACCGTCGCCGGGATCGAGGTGGTGACCGATTGGCCTCCCTCGCCATCGACAGTGAACTGTGCGCGGCTGGTGGTGCTGGCAAGTGCGACGGCACCGCTGGCGGCGACAACCGAGTTGCCGGTGTTTGCCAGCGTGACCGTACCGGTGCCGCCCGTGCGCGGACGCACGATGCGGCCAAAGGCAAGGTCGCTGTTCTTGGTGATCGTCAGCGGGCGGACGATGGTGACCGACCCGGTTGCAGTGGCACTGCTGGTATTTGCGGCGGTCTGGGCGAAGGCGGAACCTCCGGCCAGAAGCCCGGCGGCAATTGCCGCGCTGGCAAGCAACTTCTTCATCTCAATTCCCCTATCCAACACCCCGGAGCCACCGGGGCTGTCCCGAAGCGGATTGCGTGCGTTGTTGTGCAATCCTTTGCCGGCGGATTGGCCGGACAAGGGGAGTTCCTAGGTGTGTGTGCCTAAGCAAAGGTTAACGCACTTCGCGTTCGGGTAATAACATCGTCTAAGGATTTGTGCCCCGATCTGTAAGCAAATGTATCAATAAAACAGCAGGATATCCGCCGGTTTCCTGCGGTATTGGAGCAAAAATTTCAGCCGACTTTAATTTCAAAAAATACTACAGCGATACCGCCGCTATTAACTAAAGTGGTAAACGAAGGGAACTGCGGAAAGACTGCGGCGCTATCGAGCAGCCGCTTGCGGCGGGCTGGAAGAAATGCAGTTTTGAAGAGGGGGTGCCTGATTCGCAGAAGCGAGGATGGCAGGGGCAAGCAGAGCTTGAAGCTAGTGCCCGATGGCGCTGCAAGTGTCTGTGCGGCAGCATTTTCGACCGATGGCGGCCCGACGGCGGCTGCAGCGCCGTGCATTCAGTGGACCCGGCGCCCACAAGTGCGGGCGCCGGTCCGGAACGGATCAGCCGTTCAGCTTGTCCTTGACCGCCTTGGCAGCCGAGAAGGTCAGCTTGTTGGAAGCTGCGATCTGGATGGTGGCGCCGGTCGAGGGGTTGCGGCCTTCGCGGGCCGGGGTGTTCTTGACCTTGAACTTGCCGAAGCCGTTCAGCGAGACTTCCTCGCCCTTCGCGGCTGCGTCGGCGATCGCGGCAAACACGCCGTCGACGACCTTGCGGGCGTCTGCCTTCGAAAGGCCGTGGCTTGCTGCGATGGTATCTGCGAGGTCGCTGTTGTTCATTGTCCTGATGTCCTCTGCTGGAAAGGGACGGCACGGCTAACGCAAGCAGAACCGCGAAAGCCATGGCCTGCGGCCGTCTTTCCACCGAATTTCGCGCGCTACCAGTGATTTTGCGGCGATTTTGGACTTGCACTGCGACGAATCGGAGATTTCGAGGAGGTCCAAGGCCAGTTGTAACTTTGTGTCGCAGCTTTTGCGCTTGCCCATCAAGGGACGTGCGCCAAGGCGGCAATCTGCTAGTCGTCCGTGAACAAAGCGAAGTTCGTTTCGGTGCCGGGTAGACCGGGT